>QNXS01000012.1 GCA_003978865.1 Archaeoglobus sp.
AAACTCCATTAATAGTAAGTATATTTGCCTCTAATCCGGAAGAATTCGTGTCTATAACTGATTTCTTTCCCTTTGCCTCGGCCTTTGAACTTAATCTCAGCTGTCCCCACGTAGATAAACTAGGAATGTCAGTTGGTGTTGATAAAAAATCTGTTAAAGAGATCGTAAAGGCAGTTAAAGATGCTACAGACAAGCCCGTTTTTGCAAAACTCACTCCAAATGTTACCAACATTGTGGATATTGGAAAAGCCGCAGAAAAAGGTGGGGCTGATGGTGTTGTTGCTATAAATACTTTTAAATCAATAGCCATTGATATACGAAGCAGAAAACCAATTCTCAGTAACATCGGGGGTGGTTTAAGCGGTAGAGCCCTGAAACATATATCTCTCAGGTGTGTATGGGATCTATATGAAGAGTTAAATATCCCGATAATAGGATGTGGGGGTATTTGCAACTGGAAAGATGCGCTGGAGTTCATTCTTGCAGGTGCTAAAGCCGTTCAGGTCGGTTCATCTTTTTACTACAGTTACAGAATAATAGAAAGTATAGTTAAAGGACTTGAGGAGTACTTAAATGCAAGAAATGAAAAACTGAATGAGCTCGTCGGCTTGGCGCACCAATCAATTTGAAAAACTTTAAAGTGGTTTTTATGTACTGTCTGAAGGTAAAAGAAGTTAGGGTATTCGAGAAGGCAAAAGTCGTAAGCTTAAGGTTCGATAGAGAGCTTAGAGGATATCCCGGACAGTTTGTAATGCTAAACGTCTTTGGTTTTGAGGAAATACCGGTAAGTCTTTCATCTCCCGACTCTTTAACCATAAAGGCTGTTGGAGAAACAACTAAAGCACTCCTTCGAACTGAAAAAGGGAAAATCTTTGGAATAAGAGGACCTTTTGGCAGACCGTTCTCTTTACCTTCTAAGGATGAAAAACCATACCTCGTTGCCGGAGGAATTGGCATAGCTCCTCTGAACTATCTTTATCAGTATCTAAAAGATCTAAAATGGAGAGAAGTAACTGTAATTCATGGTATTAGAACGGCTGATGAGTTAATTTTTGACTATCCTGAAATTGCTACTGATGACGGAAGTTGTGGTTTTAAGGGAAACTCTGTTCAGCTTCTAATGAAAATTATTGATACAACAGAGCCATTCAGAATTTATGCATGCGGGCCAAAGCCCATGCTTCTCAGCCTTTATAAAGAAATGAAGAAAATAGGAAAGCTAAAATCAGTTGAATTTTCCTTAGAAAACTACATGAGATGTGGAATTGGTATTTGTGGATCGTGCGTGACCAATAAGGGTCTGAGGGTTTGTGCTGACGGACCTGTCTTTAACGGAAACGAAATAGATGAAAGAGATCTCAAAATTGAGTTCTGAATAGATGAATAAAAAAGTTTAAATCTTAAAGTCAAAATCTCTGAGGTATGCTTTATCAACGCTAAACGAATAGTGAATTTTATCAAACTCCATTGCAAGTTCTCTAACCTCCTCTCTTACGTCATTTCCTTTAAGGCACATGTACATGAGATCTGCTATGTGTCTCATTTCTTCCTCTCTCATCCCGCGTCTTGTTACCTCCTGAACTCCAACTCTGACAAGAGATGTTGATGGCCAGACATTGACAAAAATACCTGCCCTTTCAAGCAGCAATTGGTCTTTTGCACTACCTTCAAACACAACCTGATGTGTCTCGGTAAAACCAATATTTTCTCCCACAACTTTGAAATCGAGCTCGTACAGTCTCTCAGCCAGAGCTTTTGAATTCCTGACAATTTGTCTTGCATAACTTTCTCCAAACTCTATCATTTCCATACAGGCAACAACGTAGGCAGCTAAGCTGTGCAAGTGGTGGTTACTGACAACTCCCGGCATAACAGCTCTATCTATTCTTTTGATTAGTTCTCCAAGCTCTCTTCCGATTATCACAGCTCTCTGGGGTCCGGGAAAAGTCTTGTGAGTTGAAGCAGTAACAATTTTTGCACCCTCTTTAAGAGGATCCTGAAATTTCTTGCCAGCTATCAATCCCAAAACATGGCTCGCATCGTAAACAAGGGTTGCACCGACGTCATTGCAGACTTCAGATAACTCCTTTACTGGATGAGGAAATAGTATGACGCTTGCACCAAGCATAACTATTTCCGGTCTTTCTTTCCTTATCAGTTTCTCAGCTTCATCGGTATTAACATTGAAATTTTCAGGACTGAATGGCAGTTTAATAGTTTTTAATCCCCTGACTTCCGCTGTGTCGAAATGGGAAGTGTGCCCTCCAAATTCCACTGGCACAGCTGCGATTTTGCCTCCGGGATGTGATAAAGCTGTGTATATAGCTAAATTTGCTACAGTTCCTGAAATAGCTCTGACATTTACATAGTCTGCTTTGAACAGCTTTTTTGACAGCTCTATTGCGAGTCTTTCTACCTGATCTATATACTGGCATCCTGAGTAAACTCTCTCGCCAACTTCCCCAATTGCGTATCTGTGTCCGAAGTCGGAGAGCAAACAGGCTCTCACAAGCAAACTTGTAATGTTCTCGCTCGCTATTAGCGGTATAGATTCCGAGATTAACTTTTCATGATTTCTGAGTAAATCGTAAATGTTCAGCATTGTCTTTTACTGTCTTTTAGGAGTATATCAAGTTGCTGGTAAATAATTAAAAATTACTACAGACTTCGTTATCTTTGTTACATTTTATTATCTTCAAGCACTTTTAACTCGCTTACAAGCATGGGCAGAACAACAGCCGGATCGCTTACAATACCAAGGGCATGAGCAGTCCCCCTGTCCATGAGCCTCGTAACTACGTAAGGATTCATATCTACTATTACCGTCTTTACAGTTGATGGCAGCATGTTTCCAGTAGCAATCCCATGCAACATTGAAGCCCATATAAAGCACATATCAGCTTCTCTTATATACTTCCTCATCTCATCCTGTGCCTGCATAACATCCGTTATTGTATCCGGGAGAGGACCATCATCTCTAAGAGAGCCTCCTATCACGAAAGGAATTTTTCTTTTAACACACTCGTAGAGGACTCCTCCCTTTAACACTCCTTTCTCCACAGCATTTTTTATACTACCGGCTTTTCTTATTTCGTTTATTGCCACAAGGTGGTTTCTGAAGCCCCCCTTGTACACCTCTCCTGTTTCCTTGTCCATTCCAAGCGTGGTTCCAAACAGCTGCTTTTCGACATCCATTACCGCAAATCCATTCCCCGTAAAGAGAGCCTGACAGTATCCCATTCTTATCAGTTCTGCAAGAGCTTCATCAGCTCCCGTATGGGCTATTGCCGTTCCCACAACGTGGATTATATATCCGCCCCCATCTTTCAGCTTTTTTAACTCTCCAGCAAGCCTCTTTATAGTTGAATTGACGGGCTTCTCTGCTGAAACTTCTGATGTCATGAATGCAAAAACGTCCTTCTCCCTTGGCCTCTGAGGTGCCTCTATTCTGACGCCATCAATTCCGGTAACTACAGGCTCTCCTCTCTTAACGAGACCCTGTCTAACACAGACCGGTTCATTATCTCTTATTACTATGACGCAATCCATTTCTATATCCTTTACCCGCTTCCATTCCCCATTAATCCTGACGTACGTTGGATGATGAGTAGTGGCATAGAACCCGTCTGGAAGAATACCATCCGCCGGGGCAGGCTCAGTTTTAGCATCTTTCTCCGGGAGTATTGCGCCAAGCTTTTCTAATTCTCTGAAGAGTCTTTCATCTCCTCTAACGAGCATTCTACAGTAGCTTTCATCCTTCTTTGTCTTACCAACATCGAGTTTAAGTATCTCAAAATCTCCGCCAAGATCCATTATTGTATCAAGCACTTTTGGCAGAATCATTGAATCTATTATATGTCCCTTAAGCTCGATTTCCATACTTAACTCCATGTGAGTCTATTTAAGTCAAAGGATTATAGTTTTTTGCATTGCTTAAGCTAACAAACTCACAGCTGAAAGTTAAAACCTTTAATTCTTCAAAGCTTACATTGAATTAGCATGACTTAAAATGTGCTTCAAAACAGGGTTAATCAGCCTAATCCCAAGCTTCACAGCATTCTTTGATCCGGGCAAGCAGAATACCGAGCTACCATTCTTCAAAATTCCAGCAAATGCCCTGCTTAACATGGCATGAACACCTATCTCTCTGAAACTTTCGTATCTAAAGATTTCTCCAAACCCCTCTATTTCCTTTTTAATAAGGGGTTTGACTGCTTCAACTGTAACATCTCCCGGCGCTATTCCAGTTCCGCCAACAGTTATAACTGCATTACAAGTTCTGCTCAACTTCAAGACAGCCTCAGCTATTTCGGACTCATCATCCCCAACAAGAACATAATCCAGAACTGCGTAGTTTAACTCTTCCAGCAGAACTTTGGTGGATTCATCATCCTCCGGAAGTGACCCCAAACCCTCAACTCTTCCGTACTTTTTAAATCTTGAGGTGGATACGCTGACAATTCCAATCCTTACCTCAACTTCAGTTTCATGTGGGTGCATGCTTAAAGTACTGTTGCATGTTTTTAGTTTTTGTTTGTTTAAACTTAATAATTAAAATTTACTAATATTTTACAGATTTACCTCTAAATTAACCTGTGGTTTGTCACTCCAGCGTATATAAATACAAATCCAAACACAATCAACAGTGATACAGAAATAGCAGTCATAACTTTGGTCAACCTTTCACCTATTGCAGCTATTTTTCCGGAAAATGCTGAAATAAAGCCAAGCCATACATAATCACACATTTCATGAGCAAAAATAAAAAGGACTAAACCAGCCAGTCCGAACTCGACTGACTTAGTTATCAGTGTTAGACCAACAGTCAGCCACCACATTATAAAGTAGGGATTTAAAGCAGTCATAGCAGCTCCAGCAAAAAGTGATCCACCTCTAAGTTCTCTACTTTCTCCGCTTTTCAGCTCGATATATGCGAGGTATAGCATTACTACACCGCCTGTAATAGCAAGAATTCTCCTTTCATATATAGTTAGGGTCAGCCCAAATGCATACAGAGTTAAAATAAGCGGAATTTCAACAACTGCATGTCCGGTAGAAACAATCACACCTGAGAGAGAGTGTTTTCTACCTTCGGCAAGAGCAGTAGCAAACAAAGGTCCGGGAGCCATAACACCGCTCAGAGATACGAGAATTACCATTACGAGGAATGCCGGTAAATCCATGAGATCACTTTTTTAGCAGATTTATCAACTTTGCTGTAAGTAACTCCGACTTCACCCTCTCTATCAGATTCCTTGCTAAATCCACTTTGTGTCTGAGATTTGGAACTAACTTCTCCGGAAAACTGAACTGGATAAGATTGCTGTAAATTTCCTCCATCGCAGAGAGGCAATTTTCAGCCTCGTCAACTTTTCCCTTTCTCATTAGATCAAGAGCTAATCTTCTAATCTCCCCAACAGTGTCAGCATAACCGGTTAGAATTGATGGAACATCAATCTCCAAAAACTCGGGAGGTGTACTACCCTTCAGGTAACTTAAAAAAACCACGCCTTCCACGTACTCCTGCATGGCGTCTCCGGATATTGACCTGTAGAATGGATATTTTCTATATTTTAGAATTTTTTTAAGTAAATTTTCAGCTACCTCTAAGTGCTTCTCCGCCTCTTCAATATTTTCAGCGTGAGCTTTGGCTACTGCTTTAGTTGAATTTATTCTTAGTTCCCTGCATAGTTTTATTAGCTCCTCCCTTTTTCTTTCCTGCTTTTCGAGTTCTCTGTATATTCTCTCAAAGTCCCTCTTGTTTATGGTTTGCATAACTTCTCCCCATTCCGCCTACTTTGTAAGCAATGTAACTCTACTTATTTTTGATTCATTCTTAATCTCGTATCCCGTTAGCCTCTCCAGCTCCTCGGCAAAGGCTCTAACTTCGTCGTGGGAAGGCATTGCACTTCTTTCAAGTCTCATGCGTGAGTATCCTAAGTGCATGTAGGCTTTAGCTTCTATGAAATCTGGAGATGCCATATCCAGCAATTCCACAAAGTTTTCAGGGATCATATTCAATCCTTTTATCAGTGTAAGTCTTATTACAGTTCTACAGTCTTTATTTGCAAGAATTTTGAGGGACTTTAGAATTTCATTCCAGTAATTTTTTGCGGGTCTATTTATTATTGCATGGCTCTCTTCACTGTAGGCAGTCAGGCTTACGTAAAGCTGATACGGGTCAATTTTTTCAACCATTTCCGGTTTTGTACCGTTAGTTACAACAAAAGTTGTCATACCTTTTGAATTAAAGATGTCAACAAGTTCATCCAAGTACGGGTACAGTGTTGGTTCTCCAATTAGACTTATTGCCACCTGATTTGGTTTTTTTGCCTCTTCAAGTTTTCTCCGGTTAACGTCGCTTAAACCGCCAAATCCGCTGAGCAATACTTTTTGAGCCTTTATGCATTCTTCAGCTACGAAATCTGCAGAATCCCATCCTTTTACGCCCGGTAGCAGGTCAAGCGGTCTCCAGCAGTAAATACAGCTCTGGTTGCACATCAGGGCTGGAGTCATCTGCAGGCAGCGGTGAGAATTTATGCCATAGAACTTCTGTTTGTAACAAACCCCCCTATCCCGAAGAGATCTTTTGAGCCAAAGACACAGCTTTACAGCGGAATGCCCCCCAACAATTTTATATCCTTTTAGATCTTGCAGGAATTTCTTCGGAGGTTCATAATTTCCCTTTGTGTGTTTCTCCATCATCTTAAGTTGTTTTAATGGATATTTAGAGTTGTTGTTTCTGGCTGAGAACTATTCAAAGGATAAAGTTTACATTTCTAAACCCAAACACGAAATGGAAAACATGAAAATTAAAGCTATTAGAAGGGTCTTTCAGATTATTTTTCTGTTTGTAGTACCTGTATCTCTCATTTACTGGAGAGAGTTTTTGCTGTACTTTCTTATAGCATCTCTCCTGCTGTCGGTAGTTGTGGGTCGTGCTTTTTGTAGCTGGGTCTGCCCACTGGGGACAATCTACGAGTTTTCAGGTATAGCACTGAAGAAAGAAAAGCCAAGATACCATTGCAGGGTAGGTTGTCCGTTCTCACTACCCATAGGTTTGATGAACAGAGTTAGCTTGCTCAAGATTCAAAAGAATGAGGATGTATGTAAACACTGCAATATATGCAGTATAAGATGTCCGGTAGGTATACTTGACATTAGTGTAAATTCAAATCCAAGCACCATGTATGCATGCATAAGATGTCTGACGTGTGTCGATTCCTGTCCAAACGGTGCTCTCAGCCTTATTATCGGGTGAAAGTGTTTGATATTGTATTTAATATTATCATTAATTTTATCTAAATTTAATTATATCCTCAAAAATTTACTGTAAAAGGATTGAATCTGTAAACTCATAGTTTGAAAAACAGCTTCAGCACTTTTCTTAATCCCCTTCTTAGCGTTTCCGATGCTGTGGACTTTGAAATGTTCAAAGTTTCTGCAATTTCTTCCAGTTTGATCTTCTTGGGACTGTCAAAAAAACCACTCTCAAATGCAAGCTTGAGAAGCACGTATTCTTTGTACGTTATTTCGTCATCTCCGGAGAATTTCTCCTTACTTATAAGTTCATAATTTACTTTAGATTTTTCAAGTTCATTCATCAAATTTTTAAGGGTATCGTTATTGCAGACAACGTTCCAGATTATATCTTTGTGAATTTCTGCTGAGGATACAATCGCTCCAGAATTTAAGATTTTCTGGGCTAACGGGCATCTGTGCTCATCTATAACTATGACAGTTTTTCTATCAGAGGTTTTGAGGTTTACAAGTGCTTTGATACCTTTTTCACCTCTACAAACACATCTGAGTTTTAACACAGCGTTTGGATACTTCTTTACTATACAGTACTCCGGAATTGAAGTTCTAATTTTAACATTGAGCACAAACTAAATTTGATTTTGGAATATTATAATTTCGGATTTGTTCGCACGAATCACTATATTGCGCCGAATTTGACTGTATAGATATGGCAATAAAGCAGAAAGATGGTAGCTATGCGGTAGTTTTGGATGTAGCCATAACCACACCGCAAGAACTAAAGAAGATAGCTGATGCTTTGGAGAAAAACGGCGCGAAGTTGGTAAAGTTTAGTGAGTCGCAGAGGATGGTAGTCGTTGGAGTTAACCCGGAGAAACTCGATGAACTGTGTAAGGAAGCTGGAGTTACACTTGCTCCAGCAGTGGGAAATGTTGTTAGGAGTGTGAAGTTCTGTCCGGGCAACGCCCTGTGCGTCATGGGTTTGCAGGATACAATTAGTATAGCCGAGAAGCTCAAGAAGTTTGAGGGATTGAAGTTGCCCTCCAAGATGAAGATTGCAATTTCCGGCTGTCAAAATTCTTGCACCGAGCCTGTTGTCAGGGATATAGGTCTAATGGGAACTAAGGACGGTTTCACAATATTCGTTGGAGGTTCGGCCGGCAGAAAGCCGAGAATTGGCTGGAAGCTGGCTGAAAAGATCAAGCCCGATGAAGCAGTTGAACTCGTTGAGAAGATAATCGAGTTCTACAAGAGCAACGCTAAAAATGGGCAGAGGTTGGGTGACTTTATAGAATCCATAGGATTTGAAAAATTCAAGGAAGCAATTATTTAACTTTATTTTTTTATTTTTATAAGAGTTAGTTTAAGATTTAATTAAATCTTTTAGATATATTTTATGTTTACCAAGCTTGCCCCCGTAGTTTCCTGCCGATATTTTTACTACGCCCGGTACCTTTGTTGCTGCAAGTATGCATTTTCTAATTGCTTCAGATACAAGTTTCTCATTCAAACCGTCAATCACTATCTCATAAATTGCTTCTACTTCTGTGGGTACTTTAGAATCGACAATGTTTCTTAGAGTTGGAGCAAACTTCTCGTTGGTTGTTGCTTTCAGGAAAGTATACTTGTTCGCTCCAATTTTTGAACCGGAGGCAACGATTCCAGAGGGGAAGGGTGTTATTACACCATCCATCATCTTTACAGCGTCAACAGCTGCTATAGCTGCTGAAAGGGCAGAAGGTTGATTTTTACCCATTATAAAAATGTTTCCTCCAGCAATCCCTCTATGGATTCCAAAATCATTTTCGACAATAAAATCACCCTCCATTATTGGTATTGCCCAGCATTTCCTGTCGTTTACGATAATTTCTCTCTCATATCCATCACCAAAGTATCTTAATTTATTTCCAGCATCAAACCTTTCTTCCGCATCTTTCAATCCATCAAATGCATTTGCGGTAGGAGCTGTTAAAACGCACTGACCGATTCTTGCAATTAACTGATTTTTGAGGGCTTTCTTTGATGGATGACATATTAGAGTGCTAACTCCCGCCCTACCGTCGGGCGTCTCCTCAGCGTTTAGAATTCTCTCTATTCCCGCTTCTGCGGGGCACATGATTATAGATGTTGCAAAGCCACACATTTCTCTTGCAGCATTTTCAGCCAAACATTGGTTGTAGGCGGTAACTATAACCCTCGAAATGTAAACTTCAAAAACCTCGCAAAAAGTATCCTCAACTTCCACCCCATTAACGAACATACTTTTCAGTAATTTATAACGTTAATATCTCTTGCTATTTACTTCTATGGGTTCTCTATGGATTCAAGACTGGCTTTTAAGGCATCCATGATAGATTCCACAGCCTCAGCTTCTTCGGTTATTTTTACTTCCTTACCAGCAAGTTTTGCTTCTATTAATTTCGTTAGTGCCTCTTTATACTCATCTTTATATTCCTCGAGCCTCAGTGGCTTTTTCATGGCTATCACAAGTTTTTTTGCAAGTTCAAGTTCTTCATCACTTACACGAATTGATTGTCCCCATCCCGGTATTTCTGCTGGATTTCTTATCTCGTCTATGTAGTGCAACCTTGCAAGTAGAATCCCTCCATCAAAAGCTTTTAATGCTACTAAATTCTCTTTTCCCCTCATTCCGAGCTTTCCGAGAGCCATGCTTGAAGTCTCTTTCATTGCCTCTTTAAGCAGGTAGTATGCTTTCTCTCCACCTTTATCCGGAGCTAAATAGTAGAATCCGTGATAATAAACAAAGTTTAGTTCCGCTGGATCAAAAAACTGTCTTATTTCAATATTTTTCATAGATTTTAGAGGAATTTTTTCAAAATCTTCATCAGTTAATATAACATATTCATTCTTTGATATCTGATAGCCCTTCACTATCTCGTTTTCAGGTATTTCCCTCCCGCACTTTTCACATACTTTCCTATACCTGATTCTACCGCCATCCCTCGAATGCAAGAGTTTGAACTTTATTTCCCGCATCACAGTTGCAGGATACATTTTTACCGGTACACTTACAAGACCGAAACTTATCGAACCCTTCCAAGTGGCTCTCATTGTATAGCTTTTCCTCCCGCTCGATTATAGAATTTTTTGAAAAGTATAGTTGACAAATCAACACAAAACTAACTTAAATCCACAGATGAGCGGATGTACATGGACACTGCAAATGACTTCAGAATCAAGTTTGCGGAGAAAGGTTTGTCTGAACTTGAAAAAATAGTTCAGAACTTAAAGGTACAGAAGAGGAAAGAAATTCTTGGTAGAATCAGGATAATGAGTAGCCTTCTACAGACTGTAAAGTACTCATATGTGCGTTCAGAAGAGCTGGAAGAGCTTGATGAGTTTAAAAAACTTGTAAACGAGGCAAAATCGGTAAGAAAGTTAATAAAATCATCGGAAAATGATTTTAATGCAATTCAGGCAAATTACTGGCTTGAATACATTGAAAAGCTCCCGGAACTTATGAAAAGGGGAGAAATAGACAATCCATGTTTAGCAATCAGATTTTTTGCTGGAGAAATCGTTAACAGAGGTGAAGTAGAAAAGAATAAGCTCTGGTTTTGTGTTGTTGACTGCGGTTTTAGAATTATCGTTGTTACAAACTCTCCCGAATTCCTGCCCGGAAAAACCGCAGTTCTGGCGTATCTTCCTCCAAGAAGGTTTAAAAATTTTATTAGCAGAGGCATGTTTGTCTGTGTATCAAACAAGGACAAAGGTGAACTCGATGTCGAAGACATAAAAAAGTATTGCAGTGGTGATGTAGAAGCTGCAATTCTTTCCTTTATGTAAATCTATATACCAAATCTATATGCCCCACTCCATTGAGAATTTCTTTCTTTCAATAAATCTTCTTGCCGTGTAAAGTTCTATTGATTTCTCCATTCCATCTTCCAGCGGTTTGTTGATAAACATTGTTTCTGCGAGAGATGCACTTTCAATTCTCATCACAGCAACCATTGCGGGATAGTTGGAGAAGTAAATTTTCATACCATATCCATCGAAGACCGCTCTTCTTACTTCAACCCATTCGTCGAAATTGTTTTCTATAGTAAGCTCCATAACACCTTCAACAACTCCATCTACATCCGGAATTGTATCGTAAACATCGCTTGAGTAGTACCTGCAAACAACACCTCTGCTTGGATTTCCGTAAAGTGCAAATTTTGGATTTGATAACGTGAAGACATCAATATTTCTAATCCTTTTTCCTTCAACAAATACTCCAATTTCTACTGGGAATTTTAGATATACTCTGACTGCACTTTTCGGTTCTACGTTAACGGGTTTTGAAAATTCTATAAACAGCATCCTTGTTATTTCAACCGGAAGATTTACCGGTTCCACGGGGTTTACAATGTAACTACTTCCACCGACAACAACTTTCTCCACAACTTCACTCCTGTTATGTCCCAAATTTTTTACACTTCTGAAGTAATTTCTGTCAAGCCTCAGATGAAACCTCCCTTCATTAATTTCGGTTCCAAATTGTTTCCTTCCGTAAACACTTCCAAACGTCATTCTATTCATTTCTCAGGTTCAATTTTCAGTACTTGTAATTTTCTATAAAAAGTTATTTATAAAAAGTTATTTATTGTTATCGTGGTAGTCAAATTAACATTCCAAATAATTATAAAACAACAGAGCTTTTCAAGCGGATCTGATTCAAAAATTTTGATAGAATGGTTTGAGTTTTTAGCTTATATTATTTTAATCTTTACTTATTTACTTACTTTTACTTACTCATTTACTTGTATCTACATAGCATATACAGTATATATATAGTTTAATCCAAATCTCACTTCTTTAAATTTTACATAATTACCAGCTACCTTAGTGAGGTTGCATATTACTCTTGACAGAGACTCAAGGTTACTGAAAATTTACTTTAAAGAAAAATTATATAACCCATAAGAATGCCGAGCAAATGATGTCCCTCACTGCCGGAGATATAATGAATAAAAATGTAATATATGCCGAGCTACCCGGAAGAAGAGAACACGTACTTGAACTTTTTAAGATGTATGGTATATCCGCAGTTCCCGTAGTTAAAGATGGAAAGCTTGCCGGTATAATAACAAGAAAAGACATACTAAGAAAAATCGAAGAAGATCAGATAGCACTTCTTATGACTCCCGAACCCGTAACAGTCCAAGTTGATGAACCGATTAAAAAGGTTGTAAAAATTCTTGTTTCTACACCATTCAGAAGACTTCCAGTATTAAGGGGTGACAGCCTTGTAGGTATAATCACGGTAAGAGACATAATATCCAAAATAGCGGAGATGACAATAGATAAACCTGTTAAAGAGTTTATGACTCCAAGAGCGGTATGTGTGTGGGAAGAGACACCACTAAGCATAGTTGGAGAAATAATGAGAATTAGTAATTCCGAGCTGTGTCCGGTTTTAAACTCTTCTGCAGAACTATGTGGTATTATAGATGAAAAAATAATGCTAACTGAAACTTTAATAGAAGAATTTATTGAACAGATACACTATTCATCATCTAGTGACACAGATGATAGCTGGACTTGGGACAGTGTAAGAGACTTCACGGTAAAGTACTTTGAAGTGAGTGTTGTGAAGCTTCCAAGAGAGCCCGTAAAAAACTACATGAAAAAACCTGCACACGTTTATCCACACACTTCTGTAAGCAAGTGTGCAAGGGAAATGGTAAGAAAAGATATAGACCACATGCCTGTACTTGATGCTGAGAACAGGTTTGCCGGTCTTGTGCATGACAAGGATATTATAAAGGTGTTAATAGAAACTTAGTTCCGGATAAATTTATATTCAGCTATTAGCTATATTTATTCTAAAGCGGGGGTTGCCGAGCTAGGAAAAGGCGCAGGGCTTAAGACCCTGTCCCGGAGGGGTCCGCGGGTTCAAATCCCGCCCCCCGCATTTATGATACTTACAACTGCTTTTTAACTTTCCAAGCAGTCATGTACGTGTCCCTCTCCATGATAACTCTTGTAATGTCAACGACTTCACCGGACCTCATTCTAACAATGTCTTCAGCATCTCTCAGGGATTTACCAATTGCCACAAGTTCATGCTTGAGAGTAAAAATTGCCACATTTTTTCCGGCTTTAACGTTCTTCTCAACGTAAGCTATGCCCCTTGCCATTAAATTTGCTCCATAGCATATAGCATTAACAGCTGTATCTTTTATAACAATCTTTGGCATGTTAGCTACAGCAACTTCCATAGGTTTTATTATTTTCCTGAGATACTTCTCCTCCCCTTCCTCTTTCCAAAAAACATAAGCATCCAGCAAATCGTGCAATGTGTAACACATGCTCTCATCGAAACAACCAGTTCTAATCCTCCTAAGCTCCTGCATATGTGCACCTTTCCCCATCACCTCTCCAACATCTGTGCACAACTTCCTTATGTATGTGCCAGCCTCGCATCTAACTTTAAATAAAACATCTCTACCATCAACCTCAAGTATGTCAATTCCGTAAATTTCTCTGATTCTTAACCTCTTTTTAACAGCAGATTTCAGCGGTGGTCTCTGGTATATCCTGCCTACGAACTTGTTCAAAGTTCTAAATATTTCCTCTTCAGATGCATCGGAGTGCAACCTCATGAGTGCTATGTATTCTTTCTCGGAACCCTGAAGAAACCTAACAAGCTTGGTTGCATTCTCTATAAAAACGGGCAAGACTCCGGTAACTCTCGGGTCAAGAGTCCCTGCATGCCCAGTTTTCTTAACACCAAGTATTCTTCTCACCCAAACAACAACTTCGTGACTGCTCGGACCCATAGGCTTATCTATACAAACAAATCCTTTTTTGATGTATTCCTCCATAGGTCTTTTGTATGGGTAACACCCGTACTCTTCGTCAGTATTCACATCTTCTTTGACGTAAAACGAATTTTCGACTTCCCCTATTATTGATTTAATCATTGCAGAAGTTTGCATACTAAGTTTTAAATTGTTTTCTTATACTGAAACATATCAATTTGCATTAGATGTAAAAATTATAATTACAGGTTAAAAACCAATAAGAATTAAGGCAAACAAAAAGAGTGTTAGAGCAATAAACCATCCAACGTAAGATGCAAGAAGTGGTTTTACACCCACTCTCTGAACTTCAGACACCCTAACAGTTACCCCGATACTTGCGAGTGTTATCGAAAAAGCCAGAGTAGAAAGTGGCTCCACAAACTTCACAATATTTCCCGGAATCATGCTTGAGAGAAGTGAAATTACAAGAAAGGCGAAAATGTACCACGGAACGTAGAATCCCTTCTCAGAATA
>QNXS01000013.1 GCA_003978865.1 Archaeoglobus sp.
TTGTCTTTACGGTTCCCACAAACTCCTAAATGTGCTTCATTATCTCACTCAGATAAATTCCGAATAATTCTCTTTATTTATTTTCTGTATAACCCATACCAATATTATTTCTGTCAGGAGAAAGAAAATTTCCTTTTTAACAGGCAAAAGATGCTGTCAAGAATAGCAACAAAAAATAAATAACTTAAGACATAATACATGCAAGTTTAAGACAATATAGTGGATTGCGTTAAGTCACAAATCAGTTAGAATCTACTACCACAGACTTAAACTTTTAAAACAACCGAAAAAGAAGGGAAGAAGGTTAATAGCTATGAAACAAATTAATACTTGATGTTGTAGATGTAGGTATCAGTGAGTATGAATATATAGTTTTAAAGTATTGCAGTAGTAATTCATGAATGAAACTTTGACTTTTCAAAATTTAATCGTATATGGCTGGTTGGTTAGCTTTGTAGCAGTCTATAACATTTCTATCCTTAAATTCCTTAGTAATTAAATTATTATTTTAAAATTATTTTATACTTAATATTTTAAATTTCAAAAAAGTGTTAAAATAGTAAACTTAATTTGTTATAATTTCCATGTCTGCCAAAAAGGTGAAGAAAATGCCATCTTGGAGTCTTCACAAGCATTGGGCTGAAAAGATAGGACTGGATACGGGAATTTCAGAAAAAGTAGATAGAATAATAGATGGAGAGTGGGCGGATATTAGGGGCGGAAGACTGCGGGAGAAGCTAAATGAAGCAGGTCTCTTGGAGGGAAGTATTAAGGAGGAAACGTTCAGAGCTGTAACTCTGCACAACATCATGGACTGCCTCAGAGACTTCATTTGGGAGTTAGGAAGGGAACCCGTGAGCCTTATTCCTCCTAAGAAAAATGCTGGAGATCGCGTACTGTATGTGTGTTGACAGAGAGTACGTCTTCCTTGTTGGGCGACCAAGTTTAGGAGATTTTAAAGAAATGGTCAGAACCCTAGAAGTCTCCTCTGAGGAATTGGTCCGTGATATAGTCGACGAACTATCAAGAAAAGGACTTAGAGAGGTAGGACTCTGCCATCGCATTAACAAGAAGTATGTTAGGTGGCTTATGGAAGATTTGCCGGAACTGAGAAAATACCGTAAACACTGGGAGTATAGTAAACTGTAGAGATATATCTGAGGAGTTCCAACAGCAATATATTTTCTCAACAACAAAGCTGACAACTTTCTCAACATTTGCCCTTCTTACATACCATGCAAATGATTAACAACAGCATGGCAATGTTCATGAAGAAAGATGATGGCTCGTCAGACTCTGGCACAGGAGTCCAGCTGCATATTGAAGATATTTTGATAGCGGTGCGGAGAATGGATTTGATCAAGCTTGGCAAGAAGTTAACCAAGGACATAGAACAATAATAAACAGACTTCTACGCAATTCTGGTATACTTTTAAGTAAAAACTGATAAAATAGCGATGGTTTGGGGAATCTGGGATTTATATGATGTTGGCAAGAAGAGATGCTGGCAAGGGGATGGAATTAAAATTACTCCAGAGGGGAATTAAAGTTCTGATCATACTAAATATTATAATTAAAGGAAGCATGGCGTAGACATAAATTGGGATGGCATGATGCATGTTCACATGTTCAATCGCCAAAAAAATATAGCCTAACTACATTTTCCACGTGTGCTTGCCAAAAAGGTCTTGAGAAATGTCCTTTGCAACAGTCTCTCCTCACTGATCTCAAGTGCAGTTGGACTTATTGTTACTATCTATCTCGCCAGAGAGCTGAAACCCGGACTTTTTGGGATATTTTCCTTAGCTATATCTGTGGCACTCCTACTAATGACGTTTACAGATTTGGGTGTAAGTCCAACATTGGTTAGGTATGCTGCAGATGCCTACGCGAGAAGGGATTTTGAACTTGTTAGAGGATATATTAAAAGTCTTGGAAAAGTAAAGCTCATACTTTCGATCGTCACTTCAATCATTCTATTTGCACTATCAAACATAATTTCCACCGCTGTTTTTCACAAGCCAGCCCTTTCAACACCCATTGAAATAGTTTCACTTTTTGTACTATTTCGTTCTCTCTCCAACTACGTCACATGCATATTTAACGCATTTAATGACTACAGCGCAAATCTTATCAGAGCTATTACTTACGAGTCTTCACGTCTCGTCTCGATTCTTCTCTTAGTATCGAGTTTTGCAGTAGTGGGCGCAATTGCAGGCTTTGTAATTGCGAGTTTTATATCTCTCATTGCTCTCACCCTGATACTAATTCGTAAATACGGGTTTATCTTTGGAACAGCTAAAAAAATTGAGTGGAGGAGAGTTCTCAGATATGCTGGTTACCTCACCATAGGATCCATAACTTGGACAGTTTTTGCCTACGTGGATTCTATAATGATTGGAATATTACTGCCCGCAAGAGATGTTGGGTTTTATAGAGCTGCATACAGCATAGTAATAGCGGTGGGTAGTCTTATATCCATACCCACAGTTCTACTCCCCGTCTTTGTTCAGCTTGAAGGACAGGATATGAAAAAGGCATTTGACAGAGTATTTAAGTACAGCTCCATTCTCGCGTTTCCGTTCATGTTTTCTTTAATTGCAATGGACAGAAACATTATAAATATAGTCTATGGGAGAGAATACCTGCCCGCAATCCCCGCTCTTACCGTACTTTCGCTTTTGGTTCTCAGATCAGCTCTGGGAGTGTGGGGGCCAGTTTTTGGCGCTAAAGAAAAGCCCGAATATCCTGTTTACGTAACAACAATTGCCTTAATTATAAATATTATATTGAATTATTTTATGATACTGCAGTGGGGCATAGTCGGTGCTGGAGTAGCAACTGTAATTTCTAATGTTTTTTCGTGGGTAGCCTTATCTTTGATATCCAGAAAATTATTTGATGTGTTCTTCAGATTAGAGCACCTGTTCAAACCACTACTCTCATGTACAATTTTATATCTTGTAGTAGAATTTCTTAGACCGAGCTCTATTGCTGGATGCGTAATGGCATTTCTTGCGGGAATTTTCGCATACTTTGTTGTTTTACTTGCAATTAAGGGGATTACAGTAGATGATATAAAGTACATTTCAAAGATAGTTTTCTGAAATTATTGCAATCGCTAACTTGTTTGGGATTTTTTAAACTCATCAATTGCAACTCATGCAAAATGGAATTTTTATGCGGGGGGAGGGATTTGAACCCTCGGACCCCTCCGGGAGTGGATCTTGAGTCCACCGCCTTTGGCCTGGCTCGGCAACCCCCGCTCCTACAAACTTTAAAAGCAATTCAGTTTATAAAATTCACGGTTATCTTTTCCACTGCATCAAATGAAACTGTTATTTCTTAGAAACCAACTTGCTTATGTGAAATTTTTTGTGTCTTCTGCAAGTAGTTATCCACGCCCTGAATGGTTTAGAAGGTATCTGAAAAGAGTGGAGGGATTACAAAAAGATTTAGACGCATCTATTGACGAATTAGAGTTAAAAAAAGCCCAGATAGAGGTTTTAGAAAATCAAGAAAGGTGCGGAGTTGATATTTTAACCGAAGGCTTGTTAATATGGCACGATTTTTTAGCTACTATTCCGTTGAGAATGGGCTTCAAACCAGATGGTCTTGCAAGATATTTCGAGAATAATCTGTATTACAGAATTCCAGTACTTGAGGATGAGAGAATGCTGAAAAAACCAGTTTTAGAAGATTTCAGAATAGCGTGCAAAATCTGGAAAAGAAAGTTACCTCTAAAAGCAATAATTTCGTGTCTAACGGCTTTTTACCTTTCCAAGTGTAATGAAAAAATTTTTCCGAAATTTGCAGAACTTGTAATGCAGGAAGTGCAGGATTTATTCAAATTGACAGATGATGTTCAGCTCGACGAGCCCATTCTTTCATTTAATTTTACAGATCAATTTGAAGCATTTATCGAAGTTGTTGATTCGTTTGATTTTAAGGGAAGATTATGGATTTCCACGTATTTTGGTGACTTAAACAGAGAAATATATTCCAAACTTATAGATAGATTCGATGTTGTTGGTCTTGATTTTGTTGAGGGTCTTGAAGGTAATCTGGATAACCTCAGGGAACTTGGATGTAAGTCTATCTGTGCAGGAATAGTTGATGGTAGAAACACGAAGATGGAAAATCCGGACTTACTCAGGCAGAAAGTTGAAAAAATTGCTGATTGTGGACCAAATACAGTCTATCTTTCTACGAATACCGGACTGGAGTTTTTGCCGGAGTTTAAAGCTTACGAAAAAATGACGTTGCTTTCAAAGCTTAAGAAGGTGTTAAAATGAGACAGAAAATCAGGACTACTGTAGTTGGAAGTTATCCAAAGCCATCATGGCTCAAGTACTTGAGTAATGTGGATGAAAAAATAAAGGAAGATGCCTTTAAAGATGCTGTTAGAGCAGTTGTAAAGGATCAGGAAATTGCAGGAGTTGAAATACTTTGGGATGGAGAAGTAAGAAGAGAAGAAATGACGTCCTATTTTGCTGAGAGAATTGGAGGATTTGTCATATATGGAGAAGTTAGAGTATGGGGAAACACGTACTATCCAAAGCCTGCAATAGTTGATGAACTGACTTATGAAAAACCCTTAGTTGTGCATGAGTTCGAATTTTTAAGAGAAATAACTGATAGGGAAATAAAAGTTCCGGTAACCGGAGCGTACACTCTCGTCGATTGGAGTTTTAACGAGTACTACACCAGCAGAGAAGAGGCTATATATGCTCTTGCAAAAATAATAAATGAGGAACTGAAAAAGCTTGTAAAGGCTAAAGCCAGTTTTATTCAGCTTGATGAACCGGCTCTATCAACTCATTCAAGTGCGGATGAAATAGAAATTGCAAAAAATGCTGTTGAGGAAATGCTCAGGGGTATAAACGTATACACAGCAATACACATCTGCTATGGAAACTATGAAAGGCTCTTTCCACACATAATGGAGTTTAATGTTGATCAGCTCGACCTTGAATTTGCAAACAGAGGTTTTTCTGATCTTGAATTGTTGAAAGAGTATTCCTATGATATGGATTTGGGTTTTGGGTGTATAGACGTCCATACAAGCAGAGTTGAGAGTGTTGAGGAGGTTGTTAATGCAATAAAGCTTGCTCTTGAAGTTGTTGAACCTGAAAAACTTTACGTTGATCCCGACTGTGGACTCAAGTTACTGCCGAGAGATGTAGCGTTTAAAAAACTAAGAGTTATGTGCGAGGCTGCAAAAATGGTTAGAGACTCCGTGTGAGGTGATACTGTTGAAAGTAAAACTCCTGAGAGTTACAGATGATGGTGTAAATCTTGTTGCAAATTCTGCGAGGGTTAGTGGAGTGCCGGAATCTATGGATGAAAAGAGTATAGTCAGAATGATTGTTGAGAATGACTACAGTAGCGCTCTTGAACATATAGTATTTACATTTGATATTTCGGATATAAGTATAGCTATAAGTAGAGAGCTTTTGGAGCATAGAATTGCAAGTCACACTGCAAGAAGTACAAGATATAATATTGAGGAGGGTTTTGGTTTTGTAAATCCCTTAGAGTATATCCCCGAAATCGAAACAATTGTAGGGAAGGATGCTGAGAAGGAATTTCTCAAAGCGATGGAAGATGCAAGAAAGCACTACATTAGAATATACAGAATTCTCGAAAAATACTCAAACAGTATAGCGAAAGAAGTTGCAAGATATGTTTTGCCGGTAGCAGCTCATACACACTATGTATGGACTGTCAACGCTCGCAGTCTTATAAATTTCCTCATGCTCAGACTGTGCGTTAGAGCAGCTCCCGAAATGAGAGAACTTGCAAAGAAAATCAGAGAGATAGTTGTAGAGATTTATCCGGAAATATTTTCTGGAATAGGTTGTAGAGGATACACTCTCGGAATCTGTCCGGAAAACGAAGCAAGACCGAAAAACTGTCCATACAGAAAGTTAATAAAGACAAAAAAGGAGGTTAAAAAACAGACCAAGATACGGGATATTTCTAAGGATTTATACCACTATCTGTAATTCTGTAAAAGCACTCCTCTCCTTCAGCCTTCCATCTGTGTTTTATTAATCTGGCTTTTCTCATGCCGTTCTCAGCCATAGAAAGCTCAAGTACGACCTTAGATAGATGCCCTATGCTCGGTCCTCCTATCGGTCTATCAATACCCGTGCTAACATCTGTAAACATCTGGTTTGTTATTACGACTGCCAGATCGTACTTCCTTGCCAGACCTAAAAGAAACGTGAGTTGTTTCGTTAATTCTCTCTTTATTTTCACGGCTCTGTCTTCCTCTATCTCACTCCTGTAAAGCCCTGTAAATGAATCCACAATTACAAGTTTGATTTCCTCACTCTTGCATAACTTGGATAGTTTTTTTACAGCCGAGCTCTGCTGTCTGAAGTCAAACACCTCGTGTATGTAAACGTTCTTTAAAAGTTCAAAATCACCGAATACCTGTTTCACCCTTTCAGCTGAGAGCCCTTCCGTATCAATGTAGGCTGCTTTTGCAAACTTTACAGTACTTCTGCATAGCATCAGACAAAGCGATGTTTTTCCAGTACCACTCTCTCCATAGATCTGCGTAATCGTGCCGGTTTCAACTCCACCGCCAAGTAGCGAATCTATGCACTTGCTGCCTGATGGTATTAACATAATTTTTCACCTTTTAGAGTTGAGTGAACTCAAAGCAGAATAGACTTTCCTGTAAGCTTCAGGAAGGCTGATGCCTTCTTCATTAGCTATTACTTTCACGTCTTCGAATTCAGGCTTCAAGTTAACTCCCGATAATTTAACTCTAACATTGTATTCTCTGCTTAGTTTTACTTTTAAAATTTCTATCTTTCTCGGTGATTTCAACCTTCTTACCGGAATTATTCTGACACCTATACTTCCAGTCTCCCTCATAACAGCGTTTGCAACTCTTTCCGCATCTTTCGAGTTTGCTATGACCCTCAAAACAAAGCTTGGACGCCCTTTCTTTCCTGTTGCGGGAATTAGTTCAACATCCAGTGCTGTATTCAGCAATTTTTCGACTGCATAGGCAATAACCTCTCCACTCACATCATCAACTTTTGTTTCAACTATTACTACTCTGTCTTCCTCTCCAGCCAATCCGAGAACTGCCGTAACTCTTCCAAAGGTAAAGACCTTATCCACCTGTATTGGAATATCCAGTTCTCCTTTAACGAAATCTGCCAAAATTTTGATTGATTCTTCGTCATTCGACGAATTCTCGTCCATAATTACTTTAATTCTTGAATTTTCGAAGAACTTGGCAAGTTTTGCTTTTACGGGAATGGGTGTTGAATAGATGTGATATCCGATTCTGCATATCTCGGAAAGTATCATGCGTGGATTGTTGTATTCAGGTAGTCCAAGATAACCCGAAACCTCTTTTAAACACTGAAACAGCTCTTTAAAGCAAACACCTTCCGATACATCGAGAAACAGTATCTTCACTGTATAAAGTTATTCGTCTGGTTTTTTTGTTTTTCTGCTTTTGTGGTATCAACTTTAAATTCTACAGGTTTCGCTCTAAGACGATTTAAGTAAACCTGTAAAAAACAAAAAACAAGTACCTTAAAAAGTACATTCTACTTTGCGGGAAATAACAAAAAAAAGAAAAATTAACAGTCAACTCATTGCAGTATGGAAAGAGTTGTCATAACTGGTGGCACGTGCTTAGTAAGAGGTACTTTCATCAAAGCGGATATACTGATAGAAGATGGCATAATAAAAGACATAACAAAAATGATATCCAAGGTATTAAAGGAAGATGCAGAAGTTCTGAACGCTGAAAGGTGTCTTGTAGTCCCTGCTTTCTTTAACGCACATACCCATGTAGCAATGACTCTTCTAAGGTGTGCTGTTGAGGATGTTCCTCTTATGGACTGGCTCAGGGAAGTGTGGAGAGCGGAAAGCAGGATGAATGAAAAAGACGTTTACACCGGAGCAATGTTGGGAATTGCCGAGATGATTAAATCGGGAATTGCCTGTTTTTCGGATCAGTACCTTCACATGGATGGAGTTGCTAAAGCGGTTGAGGAAAGCGGAATAAGGGCTGTTCTGGGTTACGGAATGATAGATATGGATGATGAAGAAAAGAGAAAGAAAGAGTTAAAGGAGACAGTAAGATTTGTTGAAAAGTGGAAAAATAAACAGAGGATAACCTTAACAGTAGATCCTCACTCACCCTACACGTGTTCTGAGGAACTTCTTGTAGAATCAATAAAACTATCCCAGAAGTACAATCTTCCCCTGCATATACATGTAGCAGAGACAAAAGATGAAGTCAGGATGGTTAAAGAGAGAACTGGGAAAACCCCTGTAAAATACTTGAATGATCTGGGATTTTTTAGTCAAAAAGTCATTGCCGCACACTGCGTATGGGTTGATGATGAAGAGCTGACAATCCTTGCCAAAAACGGTGTAAGTGTGGCGCACTGTCCCGTGAGCAATATGAAACTCGGTTCTGGAATTGCAAGGATAGCAGAGATGGTTGATGCGGGAGTTAATGTGTGCCTCGGTACTGATGGTGCCGCAAGCAACAACAGTCTCAGTATCATTGGGGAAATGAAGTTCGCCGCTCTACTGCAGAAACTCAGAAATGTGAAGATAGTTAGGGCTGAAGAAGTTTTTAAAATGGCTACGAAGAACGGGTATATGGCTTACGGGCTTAGAGGAGGGGAGCTGGAGGAAGGATATCTTGCTGACATAACAATTCTAAGAAAGGGATTGAGTTACACACCGCTCTACAATCCTTTCTACAGTATAGTTTATTCATCCTATGGGTTCGAGGTGAGAGACCTGATAGTTGATGGAAAAGTTTTGATGAAGAACTGCGATCTCATGACTGTGGATGAAGAACGGTTAATGGATGAGGCAGAGAGAAGAGGTTTCGATCTAATTCTCTAACTGCTTAATTTAACTATATATTATATTTTGTTTATATGTTTTATTTATATTTATTTTTATCGCATGTTAACCCAATTCGCAGTAAGAATACTGCAATTTTTATTTATTTATCATTATAAAATTATTTGCCAAAACATTAAAATCTATCCTTATCGTATTGCAAGACATGCAGAGCGAGCTCAGAGTTCCAGATGACAGAATCGGAGTAATAGTTGGCAAGGATGGCAGGGTAAAAAATTACATAGAGGAAAAAACAGGATGCAAAGTTAACGTTAAGCCTTATGGGGTTGTTGAGATAATATGTGAGGACGCTGTCAACTTTCTGAAAGCAAGGGATGTTATCAATGCCATAGCTCATGGTTTCAGTCCAGAAGCAGCAATGAAGCTTCTTGAGGGATTTAAAGTTCTGGAAATTATAGATCTCAGCGACTATGTTGGTGACAGTGCTATACACAGAATAAAAGGCAGAATAATAGGTAAAAATGGAAAAATGAAAAGAACTTTAGAAGATATGCTTGGAGTCAACGTCTCGATTTACGGTAAAAAAGTGGCAATTATTGGTGAACCTGATGTTGTAAACGTTGCAAGGGATGCAATCTTAATGCTTGTTGAAGGTTCTCAGCATAAAACTGTTCAGAGATTTATTGAAAACAGAAGAAGAGAACTAAGATTAAGAGAACTTGACTGGCAGGATTTACTCTAAGATTTAAAACCTCAGCCGGGTAACTCCAGAGTACAGCAGAACGACTGAAAAATCCCTAGTTTTGCATGGATAGTCTCCATATCTGATTTCCATCTCCGGAGACAAACTTTCAAGAATTGATATGCATGAAAATATACCATCCATCGTTATTTCCTCTGGGTCTCCAGAAAATACGAAAAGTGCACTTTTTGCAGACTTCTCATCTATACCTATGCTTAGATTTTCATGAGCCTCCTTCAACATATCCACCATTCTCTGAGCCCTCACACCCTTTATATGGTATTTCTTTCTCATAAACAGTCTTTTTAATACAGGATGCGGGAGCTTTCTGCTTGCATAACCTATTGCCGATATCCCCGACTTCATTAGGGAGTTAAAAACGTCCGAAGTGTCAACAACAACTTCTCCAGTTCTGCCTTTTTTTATATCTACTTCTCCAACAAGGGAAATCAGATTCATGGATTTTACAATTTTCTCTTCAATGTTTTCATCTTCCTGAAATAGGACGAGGATGTCAACTTTTCTTCTAAACTCCTTTATCCTTCTTCTTATTTCTGCAATTTCGCCCCCTATTGTAAGGGTTGTTAGACCTATTATTGGATCTTCCATGCATTCCCTTATTTTCTCAGCAAGTTCCATTCCAAGAAAGTAGCTAAAGTCATCGTTAAGAGTGGAGATTATAAGGCTACCTTCAAATATTTCCGGCTTTTCCATTATTGAATTTACTATTCCCCCCACATCAGCTCCAGCTCTGGGAACAGCTATATGAAACCTGTCTTTCTCAGGTATCCCCTTTAAGTTTGTAAGTACCTCTATCTCGTTTGCAATAGCGTAACACTTAAACAGTTTCACTCTATTTACTCTTGCACCTTTCTTAGCTATCCAGTCAGCTATTAAACTACCTCTCGTTCCTGAGCCCACAGTAAGCAATCTCACGAAACAAAGTTTTGGTTGTTTGTATTAAAAGGTTGTTAAAGTTTTACCGATAAACAGTCCAGTGCATAATTCAAAAAATAAAAACTATGGAAAGAGGGGGGGTGTCAACAAACCTTCTGTCTCATCGAATCCGAGCATGAGGTTCATATTCTGAACTGCTTGTCCGCTTGCACCTTTAACAAGGTTGTCTATTGCAGACGTTACAACAACTCTTCTCTCACTGTCCACAAATACTGCAAGGTCACAGAAGTTACTCCCCCTAACCCAGTTAAGTCTAACTGTTTTTTGCAACCTGACAAATGGCTTTTCTCTGTAAAATTTCCTGTACATGCTTATTATTTCTTCAAGCTCAATGCAATCGTTCAAAATTATGTGAGCTGTAGTCAGTATTCCCCTCGAACCCGGATAAACTTGGGGGGTAAAGCTAACCCTACATTTCAATTCCTGAATCATTTCATGGACGTGCCTGTGCTCTGTAACTTTGTATGGAATAACAGATTCATGCAGATTTGGATAATGTGTAAATTCAGTTGGTTTAGCTCCAGCTCCTGTTATCCCGCTCTTGGAATCAAATACTATCCTCTCAACAAAACCTTTGCTGGCAAGCGGATAGGCAGCAAGTATGCATCCTGTCGGATAGCATCCCGGATTTGCAACAACACTCGCTTTTTTTATTTCCTCCCCGTGAATTTCTGGCAATCCATAAACAGCGTTTAAATATCCGGTGTGCTTTCCATAAACCCTTTCATAAACTTCTTTTGGCAGTCTGTAATCAGCAGACAGATCAATAACCTTAAGCCCAATTTCCAGCAGACGGGGAACGTACTTCATGGCTTCTCCATGGGGAACTGCTGTAAAAACAACGTTGCAATCCTCAAGATTTTTTAATTCTGGAGAAACAAACTTCAAATCATAGAACCCTGCAAGAAACGGATGGACATCCTCAATTTTTTTTCCTTCGTGTTTTCTTGATGTTACTGAGATTACTTCTACTTTCCTGTGCATGCTCAGAATTCTGAGAAGTTCTGAACCGGTATATCCGCTCCCACCGATTATCCCCACTTTATACATGCGAAGAATTTAATCTACGCATTATTTGATTTTTGGTCATCAAAACCCAAACAGTAAACCTTTTGAAATTATAGTTTACTGCTACTACATGGATGGAAAAAGTATGCTCAGACTCAGCCTGTCGGTGGTTCTTGCATCGGTAACAGCTGTGAGCGCACAGCTAAAGTTTAACATCGGTCCCGTACCTTATACAATGCAAAACTTTGGAATTGTACTGTCGGGCTTAGTGCTCGGAAAGTACGGGGCTTTAGCTCAGATAATCTATCTCGGAATGATAGCTTCCGGTATACCAGCAGCAAGTGGATTTAAGGGCGGACTCGGAGTACTGTTTAGCTTTACAGCTGGATATCTATGGGCGTTCCCGATTGCAGCTTTTCTTGTCGGTGCTGCAAGAGATAAAATCTGGAAAAAAAGGACTGGTAAAGAGCTATTTCTTCTATGGCTTTCGAGCTGTTTTGCTGTTTTACCAGTTTACATTCTTGGATTCTACGTGTTCTACAAGTTTGCAACCGGTAGCAAAATCTCTCCACTGTTAATAAGGTACTGCAAAGCTGTGGAAAGCAGGTTTGGTTTAAGGTTATCAACTTTCTGGATGATATTCCTCGCATCGGTGGCAATATTCATACCTCAAGACTTTTTCATGGATCACGTTCTTGCAGTTCTCACATTTGCATACGTCGACAGACTTATGAGAGAAAGAGGAATTGAACTTTAAAAATTTTAAAGTATATTGAAAAATGATAGAAATTGAAGCAACCTACACGTATCCTACTGGAATAAAACTAAGGTTTGAATTCAGGGCTCGTGAGGGAGAAAAAGTATTCATTAGTGGAAGGACTGGATGCGGAAAATCAACTCTGCTGAGAATTCTTAACGGCTTAATTCCGGATCTCTATGGCGGGAAGCTTGAAGGCAAAGTTAGAGTTTTCGGTAGGGCGGGCAACAATAGAGACGTTTTTCTTGTCACACAGCATCCAGAAGAACAGATAGTCTGTGAGCGTGTTATTGAGGAGGTAGCTTTTTCATTAGTTCAGAGGGGATGGGAATGGAAGGACGCAAGAAATTATGCTGAAGAAGTGCTTGCCAGCTTTGGAGTTGAAAACCTTGCCAAAAGAAGGACTTCAGAGCTGTCAGATGGGGAAAAACAGGCGGTAATAGTTTGCAGTGCTCTTGCAACAAACTGTCTGTGTCTGGCATTTGACGAGCCTTTCTCACACCTCCATCCAAAACTTGCCAAAAAAATTGTAAAAAAGATTCTTAAGGATAATAGAACTGTAATACTTTCAGAACACAGAATCGAGTTATCCGAAGGATTCAAAATTTTTGAGATTGAACCGTGTCCTGATACTGCAAAATTGGAAGTTGAATCCGGAGAATATGGAAAAACCTTGATCACAGCAAAAAATGCAAATGTTTATAGGGGTAAAAAACTTATATTAAAAGGAATCAATTTTAAAATTAAAGAGGGGGAAAGTCTGGCACTGACAGGAGTTAATGGATCCGGAAAAACTACACTTCTCAGAGCGTTAGCTGGATTGGAGAGAAGCAGAGGAATTGAAATAAGGGGCAAGGTGAGGATGGCTTTTCAGTATCCCGGATATACGCTAAATTCAAACATTGTGAGAAATGAAGTTTCGATGGATATGCTGAGAAAGTTCAAATTGGATAGGCTTTCTGACAGGCATCCGCACTCCCTGAGTGGTGGGGAGAAGAGGATACTCTCAGCTTTGAAGGCTTTTGGTGGCAAGATTGTTTTGCTCGATGAGCCAACAGCCGGACTTGACAAAAATCTGAGACAGACTTTAATCTCAAAATTTGTGCATCTTGCCAGAATCGAGAAAAAGGCGCTTGTAATTGCGACTCACGATGAGGATGTAGCTGATATGTGTGATAGAAGACTGGAGCTTGAAAACCATGCAGAGTAAAAGCGTGGAGGGAAGAATTGCCATTTTCTCAGCATTACTTCTAACAGCATCAATATATATCTCTGGATTCTCTCTTTTAGTTTCTGCTTTATCGATTATTATCAGCTTAGTTTTTTGTCCAAGAATTATAAGGTCAATTATTTTGCTATCTCCAATGCTCATTTTCTTTGTATTTTCTTCATACATACTTGGCGGGATAAAACATTCGCTTAACATGAGTGTTGCCATGCTTGCAATTTTATCCTCTGGCTTGCTTGTTTCATCTGTTCCCGTTACTGAGTTCTCACTTTCCTTGAAGTACTTTGGCTTCCCCGAATCATGGGCTTTTCGAATTGGACTTGCAATCAGAATGTTTGAAGTCTTCAAAGAAGACGTGAGGAGATGTTTTGAAGCATCAAAGCTTGAATGCAGAGGTGTGCACATTTATCTGAGAGCTTTAAAATCTTTTTCTGCAGTAATTGTTTTGAGAAGTGTTGCTCTTGCAGAGTCCCTTTACTGCAAAGGATATTCTGGAAAACTTCCGGGAGAATTGAGAAAACCAAATTTTAAGGATTTTTTGCTACTTCTGTTTTCCGCAATTGTTCTTATAACTTCTCTGCATCCAAAAATATAAAACTATGAAACTAATAGAAATAAAAATTTAAAAAAAATAAAAATATACGAATTAAGTTTTTTATCGCCTCACTTTAAAAGAGAGTAGATATAAAATAATTATAATTATATATCATTTTTTAAATATGTTAAACTATCTTGATAGTCCCCCTATCGAACAAAACTGTTCCACATACTGTACTGTCAATCTGTTCCGGTTTGGTTTGGCACAGCACACCCTTCAATACATCATAAACATTGCCATAGAGCATAGCTCTTACAGGCTTACCTCCGAGAACAGCATTGCTACATTCAACGCTGAAGTCTCCATTTACGGGATTTGCCGTGTGTGCTCCAACAAGACTGTGTACGTACATTGT
>QNXS01000041.1 GCA_003978865.1 Archaeoglobus sp.
TTAAGTTTACTTTTCAAATTCATCATCTGAAAAATTAAAAATTTAAAAATTAAAGTTTTTAAATTTTTTTATAAACACTGAATACTCTATTCGCAACAACATTCCACTTAAAACATTTGTCAACTTTTCTTCTTCCCCTTTCTCCCATTAATTTAACACCTTCGGCATCGTTGATTATGTAGTTAACACCCCATGCTATCGATTCGGGAGTTGGATAAACCTTTATTCCATCGTAAAAGTTGTCTATGTTTTCAGATAAACCACCGACATCGGTAGCAACAACACACCTCTTTGCACTCCAAGCTTCAAGCAGAACGAGTCCAAATGGCTCATTTCTGCTTGGTATAACAACTATGTCGGCGGAATTAAGGATTCTAACGAATTCTCTGTCGGGTAAGTAACCGAGAAATCTTACAGGCAAATCCATAGTCATAGCTTTTGTTTCGAGATAATGTCTCATGTCTCCGTCCCCGGCAAAAAGAAACTTTAAATCCCATCTGTGGTCAAGCATAATTGGTATTGCATCAAGCAACAAATCTGGCCCCTTCTGATAAACGAGTCTCCCGGCAAAAAATATCAGTGGTGCAAGTGGATGTATTCCATACTCTTCCTTTACCGCTCCAGCATCTAAATTTTCAAAGAAACTATCGGGATGTATACCATTTGGAACAACATCAACCTTCCATTCAGGCACGTTGTATAACCACGCAATCTCATCTTTCAAAACTCCTGAAACCGCAGTAACTCTCTTCGCTATTAACCCGGCATACCATTCCTTACCTGAAATTTCCCTGAACTCCCACCAGTCCCCAAAGCTGTTACCGTTCCTCCCGTATTCAGTTGAATGGTATGTAAATACCGTCCTTCTATCCTGCAACTCGTGCAGTGCCTCCACAACGTGCCAGTCGTGAAAGTGTAGTACATCGAACTTAGGATTATCAAACTCTCTAAATCTGCTAACAAGCTTTAGACTCATATCTTTGCAGTAATCAACTATGTTAAATCCATAAGGCGTACAGCAATGATAGTTAACTCCATTAACTTCAAGATCTCCAATCCCCCTTGTAAAAAAGTGGACTTCATGTTTTTTTGCCAGTTCCTCTGCAAGGTGTGTTGCAGCTCTTGCAAGTCCGCCTACTCTCTCAGTGTACAGACTCTCCCAACAGAAAAAGGCTATTTTAAGAGATTCCATAACACGTTCACCCTCTCCTCGACGAGTCTGACAAGCTCATCTCTCAGAGAGTCTGCATTTCTTACCGCTATTGACAGTTCTTTATCTCCAATAACCTCAGAAATCCATCTCTCGAAATCCCCTCTTTGATGATGTTCTCTAATACATTCATCACTTACAACTTTCAGTTTTTTTGCAAACTCAACAAGTGAGTGGGCTGAAGTAAGGTACTTTCCCTTCTCGTAAAAGTGAAAAGCTCTCTCAGGATCAACTGTTCTCATAATTTTTGCCGCTTCTTTGTTTCTCATCCTGCTTATGCAACATTCCTCATACCTGCTCAGGGCAGTCATGTAATTTTTGAAAGCTGAAAAAGGTTTGCTCTGACTGAAGTAGCTGTGAACTTCTCCGGAACTTCCACTTTTAGTGGACATGTAGTAAAAATGATCGCTTGTTTGCATGAGTCTCCACATTCTCTTTTTAGTTCTATCACACCTTGAATATGGTTCTGCCTTTTGTACCGCTAAAAAGGCGGATTTCTGCATGTCGTTTCCGAGCCAAGCAGAAACGTCTTTCTCAACATCTGCCCAAGAAGTTGTTTCGGCAGCATCAATTTCACCCCTTACCCTTAATTTTGCTATTTCTGATGGTAGAGCAAAACTCAACCCTATTTCTGCACACTCATCCGGCAACCACCTTAAAAACTCTAAAATTCCACTCTCCTTCCAGTGATGTTCCCCAAAAGTTTCGTAGTCTATAAATATGTTTATACAGTCACCCGGTGTTTTGGACAGCCAATCAGCGTACTTGTCAGCTGTAAGGGGATACTGATCCCACTCTCTACATGAAAATCTAAATGCAATATCATCAGAAAGATGAAAATTTCTGACAAGCACTTTTATACCATTACAGTAGTAAACGTAATTCGGACTTCTTCCTTTAAGCAGTCTATCACATCCTTCAGCATATAAAGCATCGAAACCAAGCCTACGGATACTTGCGGCTATTTCGGAATTAAATATGAGTTCAGTATTTTCAAATATTTTTGGCTTTACGTCAAACTTCTCCCTTAACATCGCAACATGCATCCTGACTTGCTTTTCAAATTCGGCTTTCCCATTACCGAACAAACTTGAAATACTGTGAAAGTAAGTTTGAGCGAGGAATTCACAGTTACTATGCTTTGAACATTCCTCAAAAAGTTCTAATGCATCCTTACACCATAATTCAAGCTGTTCTACAACAGTACCTGAAATGCTGAAAGCGCATTTAAAACCATCATCGAGTTTTTCGAGGATTGTAAGGGTGGCAGGTATATAGCATTTGTCTGCCACCCTTTGAAGTATTTCTTTATTGGAATCTGAAAACCAACTGCTGAAATCACAACTTTGAAAACTGTTGCCAAGCCTGAAAGGTTGATGAACCTCAAATGCAAAACAAATTTTACCCATGATCCCCCTCTGCAATCAATCCTCCTTGTTTGTGGAAAAAATACTCACGTTAGCCTTTGAGATTCTCACTCCGCCAATCTTTCCAACCCTAACCTCAACAACTCGATTAACAACCGGCTCCAAATTACCACCCCCATTATAATTACGACTTTGTAATATTTAGACTTTTTCTGACCTAATGTTGTTAATGAAAAATCATAATTTTTAAAATTGCGACGTAAAAACAAAACCCAAAAAATCAAATATAGTAGTGGTAAAGCTTGAAAATATGATAAAAGTAGCAGTAACAGGTGCAGCGGGAAGAATGGGTAGACTAATAGTAAAAAACGTCGTGGAGGATGAAGAACTTGAGCTCGTCCAAGCTTTTGACGTTGTTAATGTTGGAAAGGATGCCGGAGAACTCGCGGGTGTTGGAAAAATACATGTCCCTATAACCCATGCATCAGAACTGGAACTAAAGTTAAGTTCTGACGTACTTGTTGATTTTACGACAGCAGAGGCTGCTGTAAACAATATATGCGTAGCTGCAAAGAAGGGTGTTAAGCTTGTTGTTGGAACAACTGGTTTTACAGAGGAACACTGGAAAAAAATAAAGGATTGTTGTAGAGTTCCCGCAGTCATATCTCCAAACTTTAGCGTTGGAGTTAACGTATTCTGGGAAATAATTAGGGTTGCTGCAAAAATGCTCTCAAACTACGATGTTGAAGTTCTTGAAATGCATCACAGGTTTAAGAAGGATGCTCCAAGTGGAACTGCACTGAAAGCGGTGGAGATTATCAAAGAAGTTATAGGGGACAGGGAAACTGTAACCGGTAGAAGTGGAATCTGCCCAAGAAGTGACGAAATAGGTGTTTTTGCAATAAGGGGCGGAGATGTTGTTGGGGAACATACGGTCTTTTTTATAGGCATGGGTGAAAGAATGGAAATTACACACAGAGCATGGAGCAGACAGGCTTTTGCTGGTGGAGCAATAAAAGCCGTGAAGTGGATAAGCAAGGTTGAAGATCCGGGAATATATGGAATGAGAGACGTACTTGGAATATGAGCCTCGAAAAAGCTGTAAAAGAAACAAAAAATGGATGCTACTTAACTATAGAAGTTTCACCTAATTCAAAAAGAAGAGAGCTTAGAGGATACAACAAGTGGAGGCAATCTATTGAAGTGGCTGTTAAGGCTCAGCCAAAAGGAGGGAAAGCCAATTCTGAGGTTGAGAAGTTTTTGAGTGAACTGTTCAATACCAGAGTTTCTATTGTCAGGGGAAAGACATCTCACCAAAAAGTGGTTTTTGTTCATCTGAGTAAGAAAGACGTTATTAAAAAGCTTGAGGAGTTGATTCAATGAGCTACATGGGTACCAGAGAGCTGTTGGAATTTGAAAAGGAGCTGAAAGATCTTATGGAAAGAAGTAATGACGGTGCTGTGATTGTCGTTGAAGGTTTCAGGGATAGAGAATCTCTTAGGTTACTTGGAATAAGGGGGCGTATAGTTGAATCCTCAAGTTCGCCTTCGGATATTCTGGCTGAAGAAATTTGCAGAATAACAAAAGATGTTATAATTTTTACAGACTCTGACAGGAGTGGAATAAGCCTGCAAAGGAGGCTTGTAAGGGCATTTGAATGCAGAGGAATAAAACCAGATGTAAAAACGGGAAAGAAAATGCTCTCCCTGTGCAAAGTCAACAACGTTGAATTGCTTGCTTTGAGATACTATAAATCACTTGAATTTGTAAAATTTTAGTTACTCCCTTAGATGCGTTACCTTAGATGCGTTAAATTTAATACTGCCAGTTCAGTAGTTGTAAACAGGTGTTGACAGAATGTCAGAGTTATTTGTTTTTCCATTTTCCGCAATAGTAGGACAGGATAGAGCCAAGTTAGCTTTGCTATGCAATGCGGTAAATCCAGCGATAGGCGGGGTTTTACTCTGCGGGGATAAGGGATGTGGAAAATCAACTATGGTTAGGGCTCTTGCCGATGTACTCCCAGAAATAGAGGTTGTGAAGGGATGTAGATTTAACTGCAATCCAAAAAACGAATTTGAAATGTGCGAAAGTTGCAGAAAGAAGGCAGAAATGGGAGAATTGGAGGTTGAACTAAGAAAGATGGTCGTAGTTGATTTGCCTCTGAGTGTTACCGTTGATAGGCTTGTTGGTACTATAGATTTTGAGAGAGCGCTGAAGGAAGGAATTAAAGCTCTACAACCGGGAATTCTTGCTCAAGCTAACAGAAATATACTGTATATAGATGAAGTAAATCTTATTGATGATTACGTTGCAGATGTTCTGCTTGATTCAGCAGCAATGGGTTGGAACATTGTAGAGAGAGAAGGAATAAGCCTGAAACACCCGGCAAGATTTGTTCTTGTCGGTAGCATGAATCCTGAGGAAGGCGAACTCAGACCACAGATACTGGATAGATTTGGTCTTTATGTTAGGATTGAGGCTATGGAGGATATAGAGCGGAGGATGGAAATTTTAAGCAGAGTGGAGGAGTTTCAGAATGACCCGTGGAGTTTTAGAAAAAAGTTTGAAAGTAAGCAGAGAGAAATAAGGGAAAGTGTGGATAAAGCAAGAAAAATACTGCCTGATGTTGTGATAGACGATGATTTGATAAAATTCATTGTTAAAACAGTAGTTGACTTCGGAATAAGGACGCACAGAGCTGAAATAGTAACACTTAGAACTGCGAAGGCTATAGCAGCTCTTGACGGGAGAAAAAAAGTATCTTTTGATGATGTTAAAAAAGCTGTAGAACTGGCACTGCCCCACAGAATGCGGGATAAATCATCGAGACATTTTCAGGAGAAATCGAAAGAGTCAAAAGAATCAAAAAAATCAGAATCGAAAGAATCGAAAGAGCGAAACAAGCGAAGTGGGGGCGTAAGCAGTATAAATAGAGTGCCCAGCAAAGAAAACAGAAGTAAAGTTGAAGGAGAAAGGGAAAGTAAAGGTAGCAATAAAATTAAATCGATAGATAGCTCAAATAATAATATAAAAACTCCTGACTTTCCCACAGGAAGTGGGAGCGGAAGTTTAAGGGGTTCAAGAGGTGAAAGAGTTAGTTCAACAGAGGGATATGGCATACACATATTCAGTATTCCCGGAAAAGATGGAGAAATAGATGTTTTTGGCAGTCTTAAAAATGCAATACTCAGAAAACGTGAAGGAAACCGTGAAAAACTTAAGATTGTTGAAGAAGATTTACTTGTCAAGGTAAAGAGGGTCAGAGTGCCAAGATTAACGTTACTTGTGCTCGATGCAAGCGGTAGCATGCTTGTTAGAAGAAGAATATCACTTGCGAGAGCGGTAGCAAAATCTATAATAAAAAATAGTTATGTAAAGAGAGATTCTCTTTCACTTATAGTTTTTAAAGGTTTATCTGCAAGTACAGTTGTTAAACCAACAAGAATGTATTCCAAAGTTCTTAATGTACTTGAAGATATTGAATTCGGCGGAAAAACACCTCTTACATCCGCTCTTAAAGAGATCAGAAATGTAACAAAAACTTTTAGGATCAAGAATAGAAAATCATCTGTCAGGGCAATACTCATCACGGACGGAAAAGCAAACGTTTCTACCTCTAAATATAGGAACATACGGGAGGAGATAGTTGAAGAACTTGAAAAACTACTAAAAGAAAATATCAAAATGGAGGTTTACGATACCAGACAGAAGTTTGATCCAGCCCCTTCTTTCACTGATTTAATGGAAAAACTTGGCGTGTGTGTGCGGAGAGTTGAATCACCTCATTATGGGTCCAACATCTTCAAACCCCTGTCTCTGACCAGTTCCAGCAAGTCTTTGTAGTCTTTTAGGGTTCAAAAGCAGATCAACTGCATTTCTTACATGTTCTCTGACTCTGTTCTCTGTTACTTCAAGTAGTTCTTTCTCATCCTTGCATTCATCCTCATGAACAAAAACTTCAATTATGTGTGTGTTTGTCATTAGTTGTGCCATTATAATACCGAGAGATGCTTCGTGTGCACACTGCTTGTCTATGGGTTTAGGTCCGGGCATTCCCATTGCAATTACTATCGAGCACCCTCTTTCTTCTATTAGTTTCTTTGCTGCAACTGGGAGATCCTTAACTCCCGGAACTGTGTATCTTTCGTATGGGAGAGAACAAATCCTTTTTAGCTCATCTATTGCTATTTTTCCCATGTTAACTCTCGCAAATGTCGTATCGGCTATACCAACTTTCACGGTTAAACTTGACTTCGCCGACGAAAAAGTTTTTCGAATTAATTTTGAAAAGTGTGTGTGGACAAAAAAGGAAGAGCGTTTAGAAGAGTATTCAGAGGAAGACATTCAGTTGTTTACGTTTCAGGAGATAAAGCAATTAAAATTTTTAAGGAAGAATTGAGTTATAATTTCTGGAAGGAGGTGGCTTTTCTCTCGTATTTACAGCCACTGAATTTTGTTCCAAAAATATATTCTATATGTCCAGACAATCTATCAATAACGATGAAGTACATAGATGGTGAAAACCTCGGCAAACTCATTGAAAAAAGGAATGTAGATACTGAAATGCTGATAAAGTGTTTGGATATATGCAGAACGCTTGATAGATTAATGATACAGAAGGAGGAGATGAACATGCCCGAAAAACACATAATTTTCAAGAAATCCAAACCCTACTTCATAGACTTTGAAAGAGGGACAATAACACCGAAACCCGCAAATGTAAGTCAGTTTACTGCATACATCATGAGAAAACTTAAAATTAATTTTAAGGAGATTGAAGATTTGGCTAAGAATTATAAAAGCAAATTTGATGATGAAAGTTATGAAAAATTAAAATTGAATTTAACCCGGATTATAGAAGACTGGACAAAAAAGAGCAAAAAACAAAGAAGATAATAGCAATCGCTGTAACTTCCTTGAACATTTTGATCGCTCTAATAACGTCACCTTTTTCTGGAACTTTTCCTTCGGGATTTATGATGTAGTAACCGGGTTTTTCTAATCTTAAATTTAGAGCGTAAGCCATAGCAAACATCGAGCAGGCATTGATCTTACCGTCAATTCCCTCAAAAATAGATTTGATGGTTGCCCTGAATCTACCGTACCTGATTGCTGGTATAGACATAATTATAACAGAGAGTCTTGCCGGAATGATGTTTAAAAAATCATCGAGCCTTGCAGCAAACTTTCCGAACCAGTAATATCTTTTATTTCTGTAGCCAATCATTGCGTCGCATGTGTTCGTCGCCCTGTATACCATAGCCCCTTTCAGGCTGAAAAAGGAATAGTACAGAATAGGTGCAACTACAGAATCAACAAAATTTTCAGCAAGGGATTCTATTACTGCGGAGCATCTGAGGTTGTAATCAAGTTCTTCAGCATTTCTGCTGACGAGCATTTGGACGTTTGAAGCGTCGAAATCGGATTCTACTGCTGAATTTACGTGATCAATCATAGATTTTATGGAAAAAGTACTTTTTAGTAAATAAATAAACAGTAAAAGTGATATTATTTTAAGATAAATTTTTACATGTAAACTATATAAGGCATAGGGAATCTGAGATAAAAGAAGGGAGAACAGTAAAACCATAACTGTAGAGAAAATACCGGAAAAAAAGCTAAAAAAGTTCTGGGTATTTAATCTATCGAAAACTGAAATGATTTTCCCAAACCAGACTACAGGATGTATGTATGAGGGAGGTTCTCCAAAAATAACATCAATAAGCACAGCTATTAGCAGGATTGTTGGAGCCTTCACACTTAGAGAAACTCCAAAAAGTACTTTAAGTCATTTGTTAAGCAAATCACACATTCAGGTGGTATGATGGCAGAAAATTTAGTTGAAAGAGAAAAAAAGAAGAGTGAACTTAAACATGTTGATCTTGAAGATATTCCAAATGTAGGTCCGGCTATAGCGGAGAAACTTAGAGAGGCGGGGTACACCACTGTAGAGGCTGTTGCAGTTGCATCCCCGTCAGAACTTGCATCAGTAGAAGGTTTATCGATTAGTGAATCCACTGCTGCAAAAATCATAATTGCTGCCAGAAAACTTGCATCTGTAGGAGGATTCGAAAGCGGAGACAGAGTTTTGGAAAGAAGAAAAAATATCGGGAAGATTACTACTGGAAGCGTAGCTTTTGATGAGCTTCTTGGTGGTGGTGTTGAAACTCAAGCAATAACAGAGTTTTTTGGAGAGTTTGGAAGCGGTAAGACTCAGGTTTGTCATCAGCTTGCTGTGAACGTTCAGTTACCAAAGGATCGTGGCGGTCTTGAGGGAGTTGTTGTAGTTATAGATACTGAAAACACATTCAGACCTGAGAGAATAATGCAGATGGCAGAAGGTAAAGGTCTTGACCCACAAGAAGTCTTAAAAAACATTTACGTTGCTCAGGCGTATAACTCCAACCATCAGATGCTCCTTGTTGACAGTGCCAAGGAACTGGCAAACAAGCTTAAGAAAGAGGGTAAGGAAGTAAGACTATTGATAGTTGATTCTCTTATGGCTCACTTCAGAGCTGAATACGTTGGAAGGGGTACACTTGCTGACAGACAGCAGAAACTCAACAAACATCTTCATGATCTGTTAAGGTTCGGTGAGCTATTCAATGCAGCTGTGGTTGTTACAAATCAAGTTCAGTCAAGACCGGATGTGTTTTATGGAGATCCAACAAGACCTGTCGGTGGGCATATAGTCGCACATACAGCAACTTTTAGAGTATATCTAAAAAAGAGCAAGGGAGAACTGAGAGTTGCAAGACTTATAGACTCACCGCATCTACCAGAAGGAGAGGCGCTGTTTAGAATAACCGAAACGGGAATAGCAGATAAAAAGTAATTTATGCAACTTTCTTTGTTTTTCCTTTTGTTCTATCTATACTAAGTATAAGCTCGTCTATCCTTTTTATTTCTTCTCTTAACTTTTCCAGAACAGAGCTTGTGTCAAAGTATTCAAGGGGGGCTCCACACCTCGGACACGTAAAACCGAGATCCATAGCTTCTTCGTAGTTCACCTTTATACATCCGTTCACACAAAGGTAGTATATGTTGGATTCCTCAGTTTTAAGTTTTTCCTGAAGTTTTTTCTTGGTTTTCAATAACTCTTTCTTTAAAATTTCGTCTTCTCTGTCATAACGTATCTGCCAGTAGTACTCCATCCACCCGGTTTCGTCGTCCCTCCTCCTTCTGTAGTCTGCAAGTCCAACTTCGTAGAGATAAAAAAGAGCTCTTCTTACGTCGTTTATCTCTGTTCCGAGCTCTACTGAAAGCTCTTCATCGGTAAACTCCCTTTTTGGATGCAGTGTATATATTATTAGCCCGACTTCACCGGCAACTCTCTCTATTAGCTCTCTGATTAAGTCCTCTCGATCCATGCTTGTGTTCACAGGCTTAGTATTTCTGCAACAAAGTATTTAACGTTTTTTAAAACTGGAGCATATCCACCTGAATTGCAGGTTACATTTAAAAGCTCACAGAAATAGAGCAGGAGGAGAACATGCAGAAGTTGAGAGTTGCCATGGTTGGAAATCCAAACGTTGGAAAAACGGCTATACTCAACGCTCTGACAAAGGGAAACTTTCAGGTTGGAAACTTTCCGGGAACGACAGTAGAAAAAAAAGAAGGAAAAGCAACAATAAATGGCGTTTTTGTGGAATTTATAGATTTACCGGGAATATATAGTTTAAAAGCTTACAGTGTGGATGAAGAAGTATCCAAGAAATTTCTATTTGAAGGCGATTATGACCTCATTTTGAATGTTATTGATGCGTCAAATCTTGAAAGAAACTTGTATCTTACCCTGCAACTTTGTTCTACAGGTTCTCCAATGGTAATAGCACTGAACATGATTGATGAAGCTAAAAAAAGAGGAATCGAAGTTAACTCAAAAAAACTGTCAGAAATTCTGGGAGTACCGGTCATTGAGACAGTTGCAGTTAAAGGAGAGGGTATGGGAAAACTAAAAAATGCAATTTTCAATCCAAAAGTATGCAAGACATCCGCAAAAACGAGAGATGAGGCAATAAAACTTGCGGAAGATATATCAAAAAAAGTTTTAATTAAGAAGTACAGATTTGTCTACCTCGATGAGCTCGATGAAGTGTTTACAGATCCGGTTGTGGGCATGCTTATATTTATTTCAGCCATGTGGATGCTGTTTAAATTTACATATCAGGTTGCTTCACCTCTCGTAAGAATAATCGAGATTGGAATAGATCTTGCAGTTAAAACGGTGGGTAGTGAAAATGTATTTTACTCCTTGCTAAGTGGAGGAATCATTAAAGGTGTTGGAAGTGTTTTAGTTTTCGTACCGAACATTGCATTCCTGTTCATGGGATTGGCTTTCATGGAGCTGAGTGGTTACATGGCGAGAGCTGTCTTTCTAATGGATGGAATAATGAACAGACTGAAGCTAAACGGGAGAGCAGCAATACCGCTTATAATGGGTTTTGGCTGCAATGTTCCGGCAGTCCTCACCACAAGAGGGATAGAAGATAGAAATGTCAGATTAGCCACAGTTCTAAGCATACCTTTCATATCGTGCAGTGCAAGACTTCCAGTTTACGTTCTGATAGCGGGATTGTTTTTTCCTAAGAATGGTGGAGAAGTGATAATGGTAATTTATTTACTCAGCGTTGTGTTCTCTCTTATAACTGCTTATTTACTCAGATCTTTAATTTTTAAGGGAGACTCTGACTTTGTCATGGAGTTACCACCTTACAGATTTCCAAACTTCAGAGATGTAGTTCTTACAACTTGGAACGGTCTGAAACATTTTCTTGAGAAAGCTGGAACAATAATACTTCTGATGTCTGTAGTTCTTTGGATTATAACAAACTACCCGAATAGAGCAGATAGTTACGCTTTTTTTATAGGAAACGCAATAAAACCACTTTTTTCCCCTATGGGGTGGGGAGGTGAAGTATCTGTTGCCCTGCTCACGGGACTAATAGCAAAGGAAGTGATAGTTGAAACTATCAGTGTCACCACTCAAAATCTTCACGCTCTGCTAAACCCAGCACAGGCTTTTGCTCTAATGGTTTTTATACTACTCTACATGCCGTGTACAGCTACAATGGCAGTAATAAAGAGTGAAACCAATAGCTGGAGATGGGTTGTATTTTCAGCTGTGTATAGTTTTTCAATTGCCTACATAACAGCTTTAGCAGCAATGCACTTAATATATCTACTTGGCTTAAGCTAAGGCTTAAGCTAAAATTAAAAAGAAGGTGTTGAAATGGACAGGAAATTAAAATTTAAAGTTGTATGCATGGTATTTTCGGCAGTATTCTTCATTGTTGCAATCACAGATTTAAGTAACTCGATTCCGGATTCTTTTGTTCTTTTTACAGTATCTCTATGTTTTTTCTTTGCCATCAAAAAGGGAGAAATTTATGCTATTGCGGCTTCGATTATCAGTTTGGTGTTTGCTCTACTTTCCTTGATGTCAGTTTTATCCTCAATCCTGCTGCTGATTCTAAGTCATCAAAAATTGCATTCCACTGAGCTAATTAAAATATTCAAAGGACAGATCGGGGTGATAGGATTTATCTCAGCACCGTTCTTAGCTAAGCTTAAAAGTATGCGACACTAAAGTTAAAGTTAACGTTAGTTAACGTTTTTATTCTCTTGGTCATAGGTCTTCCATGTTTGACATTAGGGAGAAACCGTTCATAGTCTTCTGGGAGTTGACTAGGGCATGTATGCTTGCCTGCAAGCACTGTAGAGCTAAAGCTCAGAAGAAGAGGCATCCGAATGAGCTAAGTACGGAGGAAGCTTTTAAGCTTGTGGATATGCTTAAAGAATTTGGCAAGCCGTATCCCCTTGTAGTTGTCACTGGCGGAGACCCTCTTATGAGAGAAGATCTATTTGAAATTTTGGAACAAATCTCAAGTTCGGGAATTAGAGTTGCTGTTGCCTTCAGCGGAACCCCACTTGCAACGAGGGAAAAGATAGAAATGTTGAAAGACAGTGGAGTTGCGAGGATAGCTATAAGCATAGATGGCAGTAATGCAGCAGTTCACGATACATTCAGAGGAGTTAAGGGTACCTTTGATACGAGTATGGCGATAATAGAAAATGCAAAAGAGATGAAAATCCCCCTACAAATAAACACAACAGTTACAGGCTTCAACTTGAGAGATTTGCCAAATATGGTTAAACTTTGCCTTGATAAGGGAGTTACTCTCTGGGATGTTTTCTTTGTTGTTCCTACGGGCAGAGCAAAAGCTGAATATATGCCGAGCGGTCAGGAATTTGAGGATGTTCTGTGCTGGCTCTACGATGTAAGCAGAACAACAAACCTGAATGTGAAGAGTTCTGCAGCCTGTCATCTAAGGAGAATAGAGTTTATGAGAGATCGTGGAGTTATGCCCCACACTGGAGAACTCTATCAAGAATTTCTTGAAGAGTTGAAAAAAGTTGCAGGTGAAAACACAGGAGAAAACAGAATAGTCATGGGATCTCATTACAGAAGTCTCGCGAGAGATGGTATAAAGAGAATGATGGGTATAACTGATGGAAGAGGCATGTTTTTTGTAAGTCATGTAGGTGAGGTGTATCCAAGTGGATTTTTGCCAATTGTTACTGGAAACATCAGGGAAAAATCTTTAAAGGAGATATATATGGAATCACCCATATTTCAAGATCTGAAGGATCCAGAGAAGCTCAAGGGGAAGTGTGGTAGATGTGAATTCAGGTATATCTGCGGTGGTAGCAGAGCAAGAGCTTATGCTGTGTATGGCGATTACTTAGCTCAGGAACCGAGGTGTATATACTCTCCCGGAAAGTTTAATTTAATAAAAATCTGAAAACATGCCCGGAAAAGTTTTTGAGATTAAAAAAGATAAACTCTGCCTCGTATTGGTAATAGTTCCCGGCGTTCTTGCCTATATCGTTAGTCGTATCTGTCCCCTGTTTGATGCTCTATTTCTTTCGCTCCTCTTTGGTATAATCGTAGGCTCTATTTTTAAGGGAGATAACATAAAAAATAGCGCAGAAAAGGCTCTTTCTATAGCTCTTCCTGCCGGTATAGTATTGTATGGATTCAATGTAAGGCTATCATACACTTCTAAAATTCCACTTTATATAATAGCATTAACAACTTTTTCGGCTCTTATGATGGGTTTACTCGTTTACTCATTTTCCAAGCTACTAAAAATAAGAAGTAAACTTTCGGTGCTTTTGGCGTGTGGAACTGCAATATGTGGAGCATCAGCTATAACGATTATATCTTCAATAGTTAAACCGAGAAAAGATGACTTCTCCGCCTCCATTCTAATAATAACAGTTGTAGGATTGACCGGGGTTATTTTTTATCCGGCGATATGGCATGTCTTCAAGCTAAGCGCAAAGGAATATGCAGCTCTATGCGGAGCAACCCTTCATCAGACCGGACTTGTTGAGACTGCTACAAGACCTTTCGGGGAAGCTATAATGAGGGAAGCACTCTCAGTTAAAGGAATAAGAATCACGCTAATATCAGTTGCAGCTTTAATTGCATCTATGAGTTATTCTGAGAAGGGATTCTACGTTCCGTGGTACATTTTCGCCTTTCTTGTAATTTCACTTCTCTCAAGCATGATTCCGGGAAATATTGTGAAGTTTGTGGAGCCACTTTCTACTCTGGCTTTTTCGATAACACTCGCAAGTATCGGGGT
>QNXS01000065.1 GCA_003978865.1 Archaeoglobus sp.
CAAATGCGGGGGGAGGGATTTGAACCCTCGGACCCCTCCGGGACCAGACCCTGAATCTGGCGCCTTTTCCTGACTCGGCAACCCCCGCCTCAACAGATGTAGAAACTGTAAAGACTAAATAAAACCTTCGGTTATTTAGAAGTAGGATGCAGAAGCTATGGAGATTTGTTGGATTTGATGATAGCTTCAAATCTCTTTCATGCAAAAAGGCTCATCTTGTAGGCTGTATAACCGCCGGATGTAGAGTTGAAGGTTTTCTATACACTGAGATTGAAGTAGACGGACTTGACGTTACAGAAAAAATAGTTAAACTCATCAATTCTTCAAAATACTACAGACAGGTAAAGTGTATTATGCTCTACGGTATAACGTTTGCAGGTATGAACATAGCAGATATAGTTGAAATTTTTAACTTAACGGGAAAACCAGTATTAACTTTAGCTAAAAAATACACAAAAAGTCTTAAAAAACCTGCAGAAAAAGCTGGAAAAGCTGATATAAGGATGAAAATATTAAAAAAAGCTGGAAATCCCATCAATATTGATGGCATCAAAGTTCAAATTGCTGGGTGTACTTTAAAAGATGCTGAAGAGTATATCAGGATTTCAAGGTGTAATGGAAAGATTCCTGAATGTCTGAGAGTCGCACATCTTGTTGCCTCAGCTATTGCACACGGGGAATCAAAAAAAGTGTAAAAAATATAGAGAGGGGTGATGGTAAGCCCCCTTCTGTTTTAGGTGGCATTAGTCTGAGCGGCTAAATGCCTTGCACCGGCGGGGTCGGCCGTTTCATCCCGCCTAGGTGACCTCATCCTTCCGGAATCATCGCTTTTCCCCAGGCGGGTATCGTTTCTGTGCCGTTGCCGTGCCTCCCGGCACAGCCCCTTACGGAGCTCCGCCATTTAACGGTGGGGGGACTTTCCTCCTTCCGGTCAGCCACCCCTCACCCCTCTCTCAAATTGGATGTGTTTCTGTAGATAAAGGCAGCGGGTGAGCTTATCAATGTTACAATAATGTTACAATGTTACAGTGTTATTTACAGTATATGTTATGTGTCATTCCTCCATCATCATAAGTTTCTTGCAAATTTCAGTGAGCCTGATAGTCCCGCTTTCATCTACCTCTATCAGACCAAGCTTTTCGAGCAGATTAGCAACCCTCTCCTCAACATCAAATGGTGAGTGTGCAATTCTCCCCAATTCCTCCGCAAGTAGATTGATCAGATACGCTTTTTCATCTTTTTCAGCATTCATCTATTTCACCAATTTAATGATTATTATTATGATATTTAAGAATTTCTGAATTTATCTTGATGTAAAGTTAAATTACGCTGGCACTACCGGAAAACATTAAAGACAACCAGTGTAAAGGCACTACGATGCTCGAAACTGAGTATCTTGACATTGATTACCTCAGGGAGAGGGGATTTGAAAGGAAGAAGTGCATCAGGTGTGGCAAACACTTTTGGACTCTCGATGACAGCAGAGAAGTTTGCGGAGATCCGCCATGCGGAAGTTACGGATTCATAGGAAAGCCAGTATTTAAAAAGAAGTTTGAATTGAGCGAAATGAGGGAATACTACCTCTCCTTTTTTGAAAAGAGGGGGCATACACGAATAGATAGATATCCAGTAGTGGCAAGATGGAGAGATGATATATATCTAACAATAGCATCAATAGCTGACTTTCAGCCATTCGTAACTTCAGGTGTCGTACCTCCACCGGCAAATCCGCTTACAATATCTCAGCCGTGTATAAGGATGGACGACCTCGACAGTGTTGGTAGAACCGGCAGGCATCTCACACTCTTTGAAATGATGGCTCACCACGCTTTTAACAGCAAAGATGAGGAAGTTTACTGGAAAAGTGAAACTGTAAGGTTGTGCACCGAGTTGCTCGAAGAACTTGGAGTCAAGCCTGAGAATATAGTTTACAAGGAAGAACCTTGGGCTGGTGGTGGAAACGCTGGACCATGTCTCGAGGCAATAGTCAGCGGAATTGAACTTGCAACTCTCGTCTTCATGAATCTTGAAGCAGACGAAAACGGGCAAATAGAGATAAAAGGAGAGAAATACAGAAAAATGGACAGATATATAGTGGATACCGGTTATGGGCTTGAAAGATTTGTCTGGGCGAGTCAGGGAACTCCAACAGTTTACGATGCTGTGTTTTCTTCAGTCCTTGATTCAATAGAAGAAAATAGTAATATCGAATTTTCACGCAGAGATGAAGAAATTGCAAGAGTGGTTGCGGAGAGTTCAAAACTTGCAGGGGTTATTGGTTCGCTAAGAGGTAAAGCCCTCGATGAATTTAGAATCAAAGCAGCAGAGAGAGCCAACATTACTGTAGATGAGCTACTGAGAATTGTTACTCCGCTTGAGAAAGTTTACGCTCTTGCAGACCATACAAGGGCAATTATGTTCATGCTTGGAGATGGTCTGATTCCTTCAAATGCAGGCGGAGGTTACTTGGCAAGGTTGATGATAAGAAGGTCGATTAGGCTCGCTGAGGAACTGGAGCTAACTCTTCAGCTGTTTGATATTATTGAGATGCACAGAAAACTGATGAAGAATTTTAGCTTTAATGTGCCGATGGAAACTGTACATGAAATTATTGAAATTGAGGAGAGGAGGTATCGTTCAACAGTTGAAAAAGGATCAAGAATGATAGAAAGAATTGTAGCCAAGAGGAAGATCAATACTGACGATCTTGTAGAACTTTACGATTCTCACGGAATTCCACCGGAATTTGTCGTTAAAATAGCCAAGGAGAGGGGTATTAACGTAAAAATACCGGAAGACTTCTATTCAAAACTTGCAGAAAGACATTCAAAGGTGGAGAAAAAAGTTAAGATGAAAAAACTCAAAGGTAAATATTTACAGACAGAAAAGTTATACTACAACCCTATCTTTGAGTTTCAGGCTAAGATTATTGGTGTTGAAAAGAAAAATGGTGAAAATTATGTAATCCTTGACAAAACAGCTTTTTATCCGGAAAGTGGAGGTCAGTGTGCAGATACCGGATTTCTTATCGTAAACGGAAAAAAGTACGAAGTTGTTGATGTTTTTGTTGAAAATGATGTTATAGTTCATGTTGTAAGAGGATTTGAAGGTAAAGAAGGAGATTCTGTAAAAGGTATTGTAGACAGAGACAGAAGAATTAGACACACAAGACACCATTCAGCAACGCACATACTACTTCATTCAGCCAGAAAGGTTCTTGGCAACCACATCTGGCAGGCTGGAGCAAGAAAAGAATTTAACAGAGCGAGACTGGATATTTCCCACTATAAAAAACCGAGTGAAGAACAGATAAGAATGATAGAAACGCTGTCCAATAGAGAAGTTATGGCAAACAAACCCGTGATTTGTGAGTGGATGGATAGAAGTGAAGCTGAGAAAAAGTATGGTTTTACACTGTATCAGGGCGGTGTTCCACCGGGCAGAAAGATCAGAGTAGTAAAAGTTGGAGATGACGTACAGGCTTGTGCTGGAACTCACTGCAATACTACCGGGGAAATTGGAATAATAAAAATACTCAGAGTTGAGTCAATACAGGACGGTGTTGTTAGATTTGAATTTGCGGCTGGAGAAGCAGCTCTTGAACAAATAGCTGAAAAAGAGAGGTTGTTGAAGGAAGCAAGCTCTATACTGAGAGTTGAGGAGAGACAACTACCAAAAACAGTAAGAAGATTCTTTGAAGAATGGAAAGAACAGAAGAAGTTAATAGACCGGCTTGTAGAGGAAATAGCTGAACTTGAAGCTGAAAAGTTATCAGAAAAAGCGAGAAATGGTTTTGTTGTCGACGTTCTTGATGATTTTAGAAAAATGCAGAAAGTTGCGCTAAAGCTGAATAAAAAAGGACTGGCAGGTGTACTTTTTTGCAGAGATGGAGAAAAAGTTAAGTTCGTTGCTTTTTCTGGCAGTAAAGCAGATGCAAGAGAAATTGCAAAAAAAGTTGCTGAAATCATTGAAGGAAGTGGTGGTGGGAGAAAAGATATGGCTCAAGGTGCTGGCAAACACATGCCCGAACAAAGCAAAATCTGGAGTTTGTTAGTTAAAGAAACTTAGAGGCAAAAGTTTCGCCTTTTTCCTCACATACGCTTCTATATTTACAATTTTTACACTTTTTGCTTTCTAACTTTTCAGGGAGGAATCCTTTTTTTAGTTTATTCACTCTCTCAATAGCTTTTATAACCGCATGCTTATCCTTCCTTGAAATTTCAACTCCTCTCAGTTCTCCAGAGCAGTAGTAAACAAAGCCATCACCACATTTAAATAAATCTTCAAGTAAGATGCAGAAGGCTGCAAGTCTTATTCTATCTCTGTACCAAACACCATCTTCAGGTGCCTTGTAGCTGAGAATTAGAGGCTTTTTTAGTTTTTCAGGTACTTCAACTATTTCATCGAGTAATCCCGTCAACATTATGTCCTCTCTTTTAAGGTTAACTTCAGTTTCAATACTTTTAAATTTGTATAGCTCTTCCGAATAAACGAACTCTTTTTTTGCTCTTTCAAAAAGATCGATTGTACTTTCAGATTTACCATAAAGCACGAAAAACCTCTTTTTAGCCCACTCCGTCCAGTTATTAATTCCTGCCCTTCTGCTAAAGTAGATCTCTCTCATAGCATTAATTTCAACAGGTTGCACGTCTCTGTAAATCAAGTTAAAGTAGCAGTATCTCTGACAGAACATGAGCGCTGAAATATCGCTGACTCTAACGAATTCCAGCTTCATTCTTCTAACTCCACGACTTCAAGTACTTCAAGAGGTATCCTTCTCAACCTTCTGCCTATCTCGTATTTAGCTATTCTCGCAGCATGCTCACTGTTTTCAGCATTAAAGACTTTCATTTCAAAAATCAGACCGACCAAAGCAAGCCCAGCCACCATAAATGCGCTTTTGAGGCTTTCACCACATCTTGGACATTCGACATAACCCACATCAATCTCCACAAAGTCAAGATCCGGGTTCAGCTTTTTTCCAGCCTCAGCTACGGCTATATTCATGGCATCTTCAACACTTTTGGCTTTTCTGACTATCCATGCTCCTTGAAGAACAACAAGGTAATTCACTCAAAAACACCTCCAAAATAAAAAGTCCACTCAGCATTTTAGACTCCAAACATCTTTTTAAAAATACTTTTTTTATTTTTTGAAGTTCTTTTTCCCTCTTCAAACTCTTCAGACTCCACCAAGTTTGATTGCTCAAGCTTAACATCACTCTTGGATTTTGCTTTTAAAACTTTTCTTTCTACTGCAACTTTGATACCCTTACCCTCAAACTCTGATTTTTTATTTTTTGAAAGTCTAAAACCTTTCTTTTTAATCTTTTCCTTCTTCACATCAACAACATTAACAGCCACTCCACCGTGTTTACTCCTTTTTACTCTGATTTCAACTATTACCGGCTTTTCAAGTTCCGGGCTAACAACCATTGCCGTTCCGGGTGGAAGCCTTTTAATCTCATCAACAGTCTCGGATGTTAGACCTTCCACACCCTTCTTTATTGCATTTATATCATTGGGGTTTGTAACCCTAAGAATTATCTGTGTGTTGCACTGGCTTATTACGTTCTTGTCAATTCTTGCTGGTCTCTGACTTATAACCATAAGCCCAAGACTGAACTTTCTTCCTTCACTTGCTATAGTTCTAAGAATCTGTGTAGAGATTGATCTTCCAAAACCCCTCTCCGGTATAAAGTTATGTGCTTCCTCTATCACTATCATTCCCGGTGGTACTTCTCCCAATTTTCTTAACTCGAAAAGTTCGTTGCAAATTCTTGAAACCATTAAATCCTGATGCTCTGGAGGAGTTCCCCTCATATCGAGTACAACTGCCCTATCCTTTTGAAGTAACATACTGACCGGGGTGGGAGTACCGTCAAAGAAGCCAACCTCAACTATCTTCTCCAAACAGCCAAGAACTGTCCACTTGGAGTTATGCTTTATACCTTCAACCTCACATATCACATCTTCAACTGTGTAATCTACTCCCCGCTTTTTTAAATTCTTGACAGCCTGATAAACCAAAGCTTGAGATGAATTTCCGGATATTCCAGCAAGTTCTATAATTTCTTCAGCTGATAGGTTCTTTCCATCAAGCCTGAGTACACCATCCGCAACTTCTGCGAAGGGCGAGTTGGGAGGAACGTAAACAACAACATTCTCGTAGCCTTTTGGATTTACATTAAAGTACTTCATTCTTTCAAGGTCAAACTCATCATCATTTGGAAACTTAAGGGAAGAATACTCTCCATGAGGATCAATTATAAACAGAGGAACACCAATTTCAAGTAGCTCCTCTACTATCACTCCTGCAGTGTAGCTTTTTCCACTTCCTGTTTTGGCAAGAATGCAGCAGTGTTTCTGGACTAAGGAATTCACATCAAGTTTTACTTTTATGTTTGTATCCTGAAGGTATCCTATATATATTCCATCTTTTTTCAAACCAAGAACATCAATTATAAAATCCTCCTCCGCCTTAAAAACATTCTCTCCGGGAGCGAACGGAGTTTTTGGTGTTCTTAGCATGCCATCGTCATCCCTTCTTCCTATAACAGAAGCTTTTGCTATATACATCTCTTTTTCAGCATCTTTACCCTCCAGTATATCAGTTCCACTTAGATCTGCTGTAGCTTTGATTTCAAGCACTTGGGCTATAACCCATCCCTCCACATCATTCCACACTTTTACATAGTCAGTTCTTCTGACTTCTCGCGGATCAAAAACAACGAAGCTAAATTCTGTTGAAGTAGCCTCACCGTAGATTCTGCCAACTGCACCCTTCGCTTTCATCTGTTCCACCACTCTACAAATTTAAGTAAATAATTTCCAAACAAATAAAAAACATAAAAGATTTAAAAACTTTGCTAAAAATTACGTTTTAATTCTATCTGGATTGAAACCTTTCCTCACAAGAAGTTCTTTAACTCTACTCACATGGTTTCCCTGCAGTTCTATGGTACCATTTTTAACGGTACCCCCGCAGGCAAGCTTTGATTTTAAAAACCGTGCAAGCTCCTCAAGATTTATCTCCCCACTATCTATCCCCTCAATAACGGTAACTTCCTTACCGTATCTTCTCCTATTAATTTTTATAACAATCTGCTGTTGCTCTTTCGCAACTTCCTCGCAGACACAAAGATCCTTCGGCAGCCCGCAAATACTGCATATATCTGGACTCATCCTCTGGCATTACCTCCTTTTTCTGAATATTATCTTTTAAGGAATTATTAAGGTTTCGGTGGTAGTTGATCAGACAAACTTATTTCTGAGAATGCCAATTCCTTCAATTTCCACCTCAACCACGTCGTTCCTCCTGACTCTGCCAACTCCCGCAGGAGTTCCAGTTGCAATCACGTCTCCCCTCCTGAGTGTCATTATTTCCGATATAAACTCCAAGAGTGACCCGACATTAAATATAAGGTTCGATGTGGTTGAACTTTGAACGACTTTACCATTAAGTCTTGTCTCTATTTTTAGATTTGAAGGGTCAATTTTTACTGCGTATGGACCCAAGCAAGCAAAAGTATCAAAGCTTTTAGCTCTCGTCCACTGCCCATCTATTTTTTGAATGTCTCTCGCAGTAACATCGTTGAAGCAGCTGTACCCAAGTATGTAGTCTTCAAAATCTTCTGCCGACACATTTTTACATTTTTTTGCTATAATAAATGCAAGCTCTCCCTCATAATCCACTCTGTTCAGTCCTTTCGGCAGTTCTGGTATTTCTACACAGTCTTCATGACCAACAAGAGAGGAGGGTGGCTTCAAAAAAATCACAGGTTCATCTGGAATCTCCATATTCAGTTCCTCGGCATGGTCTATATAATTTAAACCAACGCAAACTATCTTTTCTGGCTTCACTGGCGGTAAAAACTTCACAGATTTCAATTCAAACTTCAATCCTTCAAAATCAAGAATTCCGTTGGCAATCTTGAAATAGCCCTCAAAAAGTTCACCTCTCGCATAAAATCTACCGTACGCCTCCATTAACAACACCCCCACTGTTGATGGAAATTGCACACATATAAACGCTAAGCAGCGAACTTGAAAAAGCAAAACCCAGTATGGATGCAAAAGGAACAATTGAAGATAACAGTGCTATCAGAGCACAAAACACTACAGAGCTAAAAGCGGTCAAGTAATTCGATATAGCAACTCTAAATCCTTCAGCAATACTGTTTATCACAGATTCATTTCTAACAACAACTATGTACTTGGGCAGTACAAGCATAGGTGCTACGAAAACGAAGAGTAGTGGATAAACTCTAATAATGAATACACTGCCTGTAATGTAATAGATAATGTATGCAGGCATCAGGAAAGCTGCAGCACCAAAACTACAAAGTATGTCAACTCCAAGAACCGGAAGAGTGTATAGCATTCCTTCATCAATCGCCTTTCTAAAGGAGAAACTGCCCGTCAAAACCGCGTCTCTTGCAGCCACTATTAGAGATGCATTGAGAAATTCTCCAATGATCAGAGCAAAAATACCAAACAGCAGAAATATGAGAACTGTTCTCTCAATGTTTTTACTCAGACTTGAAATTATCTCTTTTTTTACGTTATTTATGTAATCACTCATGTTTGTTGTATGGGTCATTTTCATAATTTTGTTTACTTCCCCCGCTGGCATTGCCGTAAAGACAGCCCCAACTATGAAAAGGTATAATAAAATCATGGCTGCAAGAGGAAAAGCAACCATGCCTATGTTCCTAATAGTCAGCTTGAGACCTTCAACGATCATGGTCAAAGATAGGTAACAAAATTAAAAAGTTTATCAGGTGGTACTGTGAAGGTTGCATTCTTTCGACCAAAAAGCAGGATTAAAGAACTTGATAAGTTTAAACAGGCTGGATTTGAAGTGTTAAATGCACCACTACTTGATACGGTAGTCAACGAAAGAGAAATTAGAAGATTTAGCAGAGCTTGCTTTGATGTTGCTATAGTAACAAGTATGACCGCTGTGGAGATACTAAAAGAGTTTGGCGCTATTGAGAAACTAAAAGGAAAGAGAGTAATCGCAATAGGTAGTAAAACTGCTGAAAAGCTCAGAAGTAATGGAATAGACTGTGATATACCAGAAAAGTTTGACTCCAGAAGTATAGTAAAAGAGTTTAAAGATGAGTTTAGAGGTCTCAAAATTGCACTTGTTAGAAGTGATAGCGGCGATCCTGTACTGTGTGAGATTGGTGACACAGATGAATTTTGTATATATAAAATAGTAAAAAATAAGGGAAAAGAACAGCTTAAGCTTGTTGAGAAAGTCTGCAAAGGAGAAGTTGACTTTGCAGTTTTCTCAAGTAGAATGATGGTCAGATGCTTTTTTGAAATATGTAAAAGTCTTGGATTTAAAGGACCTAAGTGTAGAGTGATTGCAATAGGTCCCCCAACTAAGAAGGAGCTTAGAAGGTTTGGTGTTGAAAGCTTTATGCCCGAGGAATATACGTTTGACGGTATTCTAAATTTGCTAAAAACTATTGCTTAAGATTAAAGTCCAAAAAATTTCCTGTATTCATCTTTTAAAAATATAACATTTCCTCTACCTTTCTTTACTTTTTCTATACATCCTCTCCTCTCAAGATCTGTGAGCATCAAACTGACTTTTGCCTCCGAATATCTAAGCTTTTTTCTGAGTTCCTTTTGAGTTATTCTGCCACCAGCTTTAACTATTTCTTCGAGAACCTCTTTTAGATCATCCGGAAGAATGCTCAAATCCAAGCTTTCTGAACTTTCCGTATTTTTGTATTCTATCCGGTCATCTACATTTCCTTCATACGATATTTCATTCCACTCTTTCCACTCGTTCAATGCATGATCTCCAGATTTTTCATTTTCTTTGTTTTTAATTTTAATTCTCCAAATTACATACAGAATAAAAACCGTTAGACCTACAAGCGATACAGATATGATTACTGTTACTGGAAACGGGTTTTGAGTTGAAGATGCGGGAAATTCAACTTCTGGCTGGGAGAAATTAAAGTTCAGAGGTGGAAACAGTATGAGGTCAACTATGTAATTACCACTTACATTTTTTATTGTAATGTTATATTCCGCATATAAATCCAATTTTCCTTCTTTATAGTAGTAAGCTTTTATTACATAGTATCCCGGAGGAAGATTAAAAGAATAACTTCCGTTTGGAGTTACAAATCTCTGAATAGGGGTAGTATTCACGACGATTACCGCTTTTGGGAGAGGTTTCAAATCTTCCCAGCAGTAAACAACACCGTGTACAGTAGCCGCACTACATACAAATGAGACAGAAAAAATTAGAATGATCGAAATTCCAATGAGCCTCTGTAACATCAACGTCTCCTATGGACAATTAGTAGATTTTAGTCTTTCCATTCAGTTGTTTTTATCAGTATTTGTGGTTATATTATTTCTATATATAAATTAATTACTATAGAGTTTAAAAATCTTGAAAGTTCTATTACCATTACCAGAAGTTCATACCTCGTTCCTATTTCAATTCTAACTTTTTAACTTTTTAAATCCTCCTGAATAGCTATCTAAAATAAATAAAATAAAAAATTTTCAATAGAGTAGACAATAAGTAAATTCAACAATAATAAATCAACACAAAAATAATAAATAACAAATAACAACGATCAATTACGGGCTAAAGTACTAACATCCTCATGTATAGCTAACCTGATCTTGTTGTCTCCCTTAATTTTGCTGAAGTACTCTATTTCCTCCCTCATTCCTTCAGTAATCTCATCTCCAAAGATCCAGAGTTCATCGCAGAATTCGAGCAGTTTTTTGTTCATTTCCAGAGCTTTTCTTCTGTCTTCTGGATTTAAGTCGTCCATGAACTGGCTGAAGTATATATGAGGGGCTATTGGTATATAACCCATGTCCACGAGCATTCTGCAGTATTGCTTTGCCTTTTCTATGTTTTCTTTCTTTCCTTGGAATGGAGAGCAGACGAATATGAGTTTCATCATTACATGATTTCACACAGCCTTTGAAATTATTTCCCTTATCTTTTAGGTAACTTTGTTGAAATGGCTGGCTTAAACCTAAATACTGTTTGTGTATCCTCTATCGACCTTTAGCAAGTCTTTAGAGTACTTTACCAGAGCGACAGCGTCTATTATGGATATGCTGACTTCGCTATCGTTAACAAATAAGAAATTCAACTCAATAAGAGACGTCTTACGTCTTGATTTACCCCGTCCGAAAGTTGTATAATTTCGAGTTGCGTCAAATTCTTCAGAAATTTTATACCATGATTCAAGCGGTATTATTTTATCTTTTATTTTATCTTTTTTATCTTTCTTTTGAATCTTTTCCAATAATACCAAGTAGTGGCTACACCGCTAAGAAGCCTAAGGTGTAGGAAAGATATTCAAACATACATTCCACATTATTTTTTGTATTATTTTTTGTACGCTCTTTCCCTTTTTTCTATCTTCTCTTTCTTGTCAACCTCGTAAACCAACCTGAAATTACCCAAGCAAGCCCTAAATCTGTTTCCCTGCCCTTTAAGCTTTTTTATATCAAAATATCAAATTTTTTAAAGGGAACGGATTATCCTAAGCATCTATAAATTCAGACAATCTAACCTTGTGAGCTTTTGGTGAATCCTTAAATCGTTTTTAATCGTTTTGCAACTCTCGGATGAATAAGAATTCTGTAGCTCATAAATCAAGCTCAGCTTTGAATTTCTCCCATTGAATCCCGTCTTTTCTAGTTTCCTCAGCAAGTCTGTCGAGTTCTTTTGCTTCTTCCTCACTGATTTCTTCTTCCTGAATTAATCCCACCTCTATAAGCTCTATTCTGCTGTTCAGTCTCTTTAACTCTTCTTTTATTACTTTGAGTTCTTCATAAATGGCTTTCAAAAGCTCGACATCTGTGCTAATTGAGCATCTGTATAAGAAAATTTAAAACTTTGCCGAGCAGAAAGTGATGTACTTAGGGTCGTAGCCCTCCTTAGTCTCTTGAGACACTCTTATTCCTCCAACTTAAGTTTACCCTCTCTAATTAATGCAAGAAATACCTCGTGAGCCTGCTCGTAAGGGATATTCAACGATTCATCAATCTCAAGTAGGTCGATACACTCCCCACTTTACCTGCAATGTACTCTTCTGCCATTCTCTTTGCCTCGTCAAAATGGAATCTCTTTAACAAGTATCACCATCTCTTGTTCTTCGAGTTTTCAAGTTCTGCAAGTTTGTTCCTTTAAGTAGATCTTAAATGTTTAGGTATACTTCTCTAAATTTGTTTCCAGAAACGCCGATTAAACCAATTTTTCTATCGTAATTTACGTTGCATCCCTCTTTTTAGTGATAGTGTAATTACTTCTAATGGGCTAATACCTACGATCTCTATTTTCTTAGGTGGTTCAGAAATCAAATTCCTTGTTTTTGAGTATCTCTAATATCTATTCCTTTAATATAGGTTCTTCAAAATCGTAAATAATATTCATCAATAATATTCATCTCTACAATTTCAGGAATAATCTTAATTGTGTCATCACTCATGGTTTCCCGACCTCCATGAGAATCATTATTCTTGCTTTGCCTCACCCTTAAATTTCTTTCTGAATTCTTCAACGATCAGTATAATTCAATTTTTCTCAATTTTCATATGATACTATACATAAAATCCTCAAGAACAGATCAACCCATAGTGGGATGTCCAGATTGTTGGCAAAAGGATGCACGTTCCGAAGTAAACTTCACCTGCTTTATTTAAACTTCACATGCTTTATTAGAAGTCTCCCAATTCCCACAATACCCAACTCTACGGCAACGGCAAAGAAGGCTTCATTTCTGATTTTTCTGATTTTTTCCCACTCTACCATAGCTCCAAACATCACGGGATGCATCGTCGATAAACTCTTAATCAGCTTTTTCGTGCTCTCAGGAAGATTAGAACTCTTCGAGAAGTTCTATCTGCCTCTGAAACTTGTGTTCAAAATTGTGGAGGTTAGTGTCGTGAAAGGATAAGGGGACTGGGTAAAATATAGCGCCCGGGTCGGGATTTGAACCCGAGTCGCGGGCTCGACAGGCCCGCATGATCGGCCGAGCTACACCACCCGGGCTTGTAATTGCTGTTAAATGCATGCTCAATTTAAGCTTTGTGCTAAAGTCACACAAAAAACAAAAAATTACA
>QNXS01000039.1 GCA_003978865.1 Archaeoglobus sp.
ATGTACGACAGCTCACCCACGTTGAGTTCAGGACGTGAGTACAGATATCTGTACGTATAATCATCAAGTTTGCTTTTCAGCTCCCTCAAACTTTCTCTGAGCACTTTAACTGCTTTTACGTCCGATCGAACAACTTTAGGTCTATTAAACCCGTACTTTCCTATTTCGTATCCTTCCTTAACAGCCTTTATGTACTTATGTTTGAACATACCGGCATTTCCAGATCCGCCCCTGCAACCTCTTCCTCTGCTATTATTCTTGTGAGAACCGCTACCACACGTCCTTGATCCTCTTATCCTTTTTATCTTCGGTTTTGGCATAGTCAGTCACCTCATCCTTTCAAGTAGTTTATCTATTTCTTTATGTTTGCCGAGATCTCCAATTGGATATTGCCATTTTATATTTCTCAAACCCTTTCTCGGGGGATGTAGCCTGAAAACGGGTTTTAGATCTGGTAAATCACTAAGCTTTGCTTTTCCATTAACTACAGCTTCTGCAAATTCATCTATGGATGAGTAAGGTGTTCTCTCTCTAACGTAATCATCAGTCAGCCTTCTGTTACCTGTGAGTCTGCCTCTCCTCCTCAGTAGTAGTGCAAGTGTTTTCGCTCCAATCTCCCCGTAAGCAACGTAATCTTTAACAACTTGTAGCATTCCTCTGTACGATGGTGTATCAGGAACTACAACGCAGTGATAGCGTTTGTGGAGTCTTAGCATTTTCAGAGTGTCCTTTATCTTCCTGTTAACATCGACAGTCCCTCTAAGTCTCACAACAGCATATACCATGAATGTCACCTCTTTATATACATTGTCTGCTTAAGTGCTTCATAAGTTGCTCTTGCAAAGTTTACTGTTGTCTTTGTACTGCCCTTTGTAAAAGTCCATACATCCTTCACACCTGCAAGCTCAAGAACTTTTTTAGCTACATCTCCTGCAACTACCCCGAGACCTTTAGGCCCGGGAATTAGTGTTATTCTCACACTCCCAGAGGAGCCTGTAACTTTGCATGGGATTGAATGCTCGGTTCCACATCCACACTCCCAAGAACCACAACCTCTCTGAACTCTGAATATGTTCAATTTTGCATTGTTTATTGCCTTTTGAATAGCAGGAGCAACCTGAGATGCTTTTCCTACACCCACTCCAACGTATCCATCCTTGTTTCCGACTACTGCAGTAATTCTAAACTTAGTTCTTCTACCACTGTCGGTCATTCTCTGAACCATCGATATATCAAGAACTTCATCGTACAGCTCAGGAAGTAAAAAGTCAACTATCTCCGGCTCCTTGAGGGGCAATCCGCTTGCTATTGCTTCATCCATTGTTCTTATTTTTCCCTCTGCAACCAGTTTACCAAGTCTTGTTTTGGGAACCCAATCATCCGTCATGATCACACCTCTACGCTTAGTATCTTCTCCTTAACATCGTCAACATGAGCTGGAAGATCTGAAGGTTTCAAGCCCCTTTCCTCATATTTTCCAAACTTTTCAGGGCACCTCTCATAGTAAGCAGCTATGTGCTCACCCCTAATTCTCGATTCATCTGGAAACACTTCTTCACTGTGGGGTACGTCAAGTCCTCCATCCACAGCACCTTTTAGCACAGCAAAAACCTTAGATCCGCTGGTAGGAGAGTGCAAACCTATATCAAGCACAGCGCTATCCACTACGTTCTTCGCCATTTTTGCTAGGAGTAAGCCTGTAAGGTATGCAGCAGGTGTATTGTTTTCGTCACCTTTCCACCCAAACTCCCTAAGTTTTGAAGAATCGACTGCCACAAGCACCCTGTCACCGTTTGGTGAATACTCAACTATCTGGGCAATAACTCTCCTGTTCGTAATCCTTACTACCAGTCTTGGCTTCTTTGAAAGGAGGAGTTTGAGCCTTTTCCTGTAGTTAGTTTTTCCTTCTCTCCTTCTTCTATATTTAACCCTATATCTCGGACCTCTCGCCAATTAAACCACCTCACGAATTCACGAATTTCACGAATTTCACGAATCACTTTCCGTTCAATATGCCCTGAGTCTGAAGGTAGGCGTTTAAGTAAGCAACACTCCTGAATTCTCCACCTTTTGCTTTCATGTAAAGCATCCTGTAAGTTCTTCTGTCTATAACACCTGTATCCCTAAGGTACCTGAGCCTCCTTCTTATAGCCCTTATCCTAATCATCCACTGTTCTTTCCTTGGCATTCTTGCAGTTTTTTTACCCTTCCTTCTTCCATGACCTCTCCCCCTGCCCTTCCTTCTCTGAGCTTTTTTAGCATTTATTCTAGCTCTGCTAATTCCTTTAATCGGTTTTCTCTTTATTACCCCGCTCTCTATAAGTTCTCTAACGTCCTCTTTTGTGGATGCAGATGCCACATCCTCCAGAGCATCCGGATTTATCCATATTCTGTTTTCACCACACTTGAGTATCTGAGCTGCAAGTCTTCTCTGGAATCTCAATTCACTCACCTCCCTGCACAGGATTGAGCACTTTTACACCAAGTTGTTTTGCTCTGTCCTCTATTGCGAGTCTCTTTTTCATTCCAACACACGATGCAATCCTAACAACTTGATTTTCTGGGTTTATACTTTCAAGCTGGGATGGATTGTAAACCAAAACTTCCTTTTTACCACAGGGATGGTAACCTCTAACAGCTGAGGGTGAACCATAACCCACTCTAACCAGAGCTCTGCCACTCCATTTACCACCGTACATCTGTCTAAGCTTGTTGTGTCTTCCTCTGGGCTTTCTCCATCCCTTATCCCGCAACCTAAGCTTTTTGTGGGATTCATACCTTCTGAATTCTGGTCTCTTACTCTTCATTCTTCTCCTGAGCTTCAGCAAAGTTGAAAGTGATTCCATCCGCATCACCTCACGGTTTCTCAACGATGTATATACCATCCTGAAACACTCTTACATCGAGTTTTTTTATTCTGGTAGTCTGCTCAAGGTTTGCAGCAGTTTGACCGCACTCCTCCTTATCGATTCCTTCAACTATTATGTCATTGCCATCTATCCTGACTTGTGCTCTTCCAACAATTCTTGCTCTTCTTGGATATTTTTCACCAAGGAAATTTTCTATAACTACTTCACTACCCTCAACCCTTAGTTTTACGGGGAAATGTGAATAAACAAGTTTGAGCTTGTACTGAAAGCCTTCAGTAACACCTTTAATCAAGTTTCTCACATGAGCTGCAAAAGTCCCAACCATAGCCCTCTGTTTTTTCTTTGCGCTGTCTGTGTAGACTTTCACGCTTCCATCCTCAAGTTTGATATGCACATCTCTAAATTTCAGAGTTTTAGAGTTTTCACCCTTGGGTCCCACTACATTCACAACGTATCCCGCGACATCGTTACCATCAATCCTGACTTCAACACCTTCGGGAATTTCCACAATTCTTTCCAATCTCTGTCTAAGCTGGATCATGACAACCACCTCAGAAAACGTAGGCAAGCAGTATTCCTCCAAGACCTCTCTCCCTTGCCTCTTTCTGAGACATCACTCCCTTTACCGTCGAAACTATAAGCACACCCATATCTCTTGCTGGCAGAAATCTCTTCTCAAATTTTTCATATTCCGTCTTCTTGACAGAAAATCTCGGTCGTATAGCACCGCAATCGTTAATTCTGCCTGAAAGTTCAACTATAAAGACTCCGCCCCTTTTATCGTCCTTGTACTCAAAGCTCTTTATATATCCGTATTCCATCATCACTCTCAGCACGTTTCCAACAAGTTTTGATGCTGGTCTTATCTCACATCTGCCAGCTCCACAGTTTTCAGCATTTTTTATAGCTGACATGGTATTTGAAAGCGTATCACTCAAACTCATTACAATCACCCGATCAGCATGAACGTAAAATCACCAGTACTTCTTAAAACCGAGCTCACTCGCAACTTCTCTAAAACACTGTCTACACAGGTACAAACCGTACTTCCTTACAAGCCCGGATCTTCTACCACATCTTCTGCACTGATTTGCTCCTCTACCAAAAATCTTCTTTCTTTCTTTCATATCTACTCCACCTCAACTCCAATTGATCTAAGCCATTCTATAGTTTCCTCCCTCGTTATTCTGTGAGTTTTACCAACTTTTGCTTTAGCTCTCTTCCTCCTAACAACCCTGTAACCTCTCCTTCTGAGAGAGACGCACACATCCATTCCAAATATACCTACATCCGGATCATAGCTAACTCCCGGTAAATCTATGTGCTCTGGAATACCAAAGGAAAATTCACCACTACCAATCTGTCTCCTCCTTAGCTTGTACTCCTTAACAGTCAAAGCATCTTTCAGAAAGTTCATTGCTCTTTCCTTCCTAAGCGTAACCTTTACCCCTATTACCTCACCTTTTCTTATATCAAAGTTCTTTATTGTTTTCTCGGCATAAGTAGCGGTTGGCTTCTGCCCTGTTAGCTGTTCCAGTAACTGTAATGCTTTCTTATGTCTTTCTCCACTCTCACCAACTCCAATGTTTACGACAACTTTGTCCACAAGTATCTCCCTCATTGGATTTTCCCTATCTTCCTTGACACCGGTTTCAACGATTGCCTCCACAGCTTTCACGATCACACCTCCTCAAACACCTAAGTCAATCACAGGTTTTCCTCCCGGCTTTCCTACAACGAAAACGTGATCCTCTATTGTGGTTATCGTTCCTTTATCTCCCTCAATTGTAACCAGATTTGGAGCCGAGCCTTTTACGATCTTATACTCCTTTATGTGTCCGAGCTCTCCAGCGTGTGTACCTCCTACAATCATAACTAATGCCCCGTTCTCGAACCTGAGGTGGTCAATCACCTTCTTTTCTGGAATTTTCACAAGTATACTATCTTTTGTTTTGTAGCTGTTATCAGCCAGCAGGTTTGTCCCATCAAAAAGGTTTAGTTGCACCTTTCCTCCCCTGATTGTTGTTTTGTTCTTTATCTTATACACCTTCAGATCTCCATCTTCCACTTCCTTAGGTACATAACGACCTTTTTCATCGAAAAGCATTCTGTAAGTTTTGTTGAGTTTGGGTATTGAGATTACATCAAACAGACCAACCGGGAATCGGTAATCTTTCCTCACTTTTCCATCAACAAGTACTTCTCCAGATGCAATTATCCTCCTTGCTTCTCTTGCATTATCTGCAAGCTTTAGATAGTCTCTAATTACAACAAGCAGTGGAACTGCACTTTTATTGTGTGGTCCCGGCCCAGTTTTTACTATCCACTTAGCAACTTTTCTCGGAATCTTTACAGTTTTCGGAGCTGAAAGTCTCTTCTGGTGCATTTAAATCACTTCCTCTCAAGTATTTTCTTTCTCACATCGTCAACTTCCTTAAACTCAAGTATCATGACATTTGACGGATGAATCGGTACAGCTACTTCTGTTCCATCAACTTTCTTTGTCGTAGCACCATCAACAGTTATACGGTAACTTTTCATATTCACTTCAAGAATTCTACCTTCATGTCCAGCAAACTTACCCCTCATTATCCTTACCTTATCTCCCTTTCTAACTCTGACCGCTCTCTTGCCGTACTTCTCTCTGAGTTTTTTGCAGAGAGTAGCGTGAAGTATTTTGTGCCTCTGATGAAGTTTTGCATTGTATAGCTCCTTTCTCTGCTTTCTCGGTTGTTTTGATTTCATGGACAACACCTCATACTATTGCAGATGCAAGGGAACCTATTTTACTGAATCTCTCAGCCGCCTCTCTCGCAACAGCTCCCCTTATTTCCGTACCTTTTGGATTCCCATTGGGATCTGTTATCACTGCAGCGTTATCTTCAAACTTCACCCTCGTACCATCGGGTCTGCGGTATTCCTTTCTCTGCCTGACCACTACTGCATAGTGAATCTGTTTTCTTATCTCGGGATTTCCCTTTTTCACAGTAACTATGATAATATCTCCCACTCCCGCTGCAGGATATCTTCTCCTGACTCCTCTATAGCCTCTGACAGCTATTATCTCAACTTCCCTTGCTCCAGTGTTATCAGCGCAGACCAGTCTTGCCCCGGTAGGCAGAGCTTTGGGTATCTTAGCTCTTATACTCCTCATATCTCCTCAGCCTCCTTAATTTTCTCCACTATAACAAAACTCTTCGTCTTGCTTATCGGTCTGCATTCAGCAACGAGAACAAAATCACCCGGCTTTGCATTGATGCACCTCGGATTGTGGGCATGCAGCTTACTCCTCTTCTTCAAGTATCTCTCGTACTTTGGAACGTACCGAAGCATTTCCCTCTCAATTATTGCAGACTTTTCGTAAGTTTTTACTACTTTTCCTCTAAAAACCTGCCCCCTCACTGGCAAAACTCCATGAAACGGACAGTTTTTATCGTCACACTCCACTTCGGGAGGTTTAACATCCAAACCAATATCTCTCATACCAATCACCTTAAACACGTTTTGCTCTTTTTATTAGCATGATCCCCTTTTTTATTCTATCTTCCGGTCTGAAAGCTATCAGATCCCCCCTTACCCTGAGCAACCACTTTTTATACTTAACTCTAAACGTTCTTCTCTTCTTTTCAATGATTTTAACACCTTTTTCTGTCTTTATTCTTAGGGTTTTCATTGTTTCATCAACCACCTTTCCTCTAATTCCGACTTCAAACGGATTGGGACTTTCAACCACTTCCACTTCCAAACCGATCCACTCATCCGCTAATATGAGGGCAGGGGAGTTTTTAAGGTGTTTTAACAGCGATAACCCTCCTCACTCAGGGCAAGCTTGATTCTGGCTACATCTTTTCTTATGGCTCTCATTCTACCCGGATTCTCAAGAGCGCCACCACTCCTCGAAAGCGTTCTAAGTTTTAGAAGTTCCAGCTCCAGCTCTCTCAACTTTTTAATTTTGTTCTCTCTGCTCATCTCCCTTATCTCCTTCATTCTCATTTAAGCCACCTCACCCACTTTTCTCACTTTTCTCACTTTTCTTTTCAACTTCTTCTGCCTCATTTCTCTCTTCTTCCTTTTGTACTTCCTCCTCTTTTTTCTCGTTCTCTGTTTCCAAATCCTCAGAGATCTTTATATCTTTAACTTCAAACTCATCTGGCAGAGTTACATCAGAAGGAATTACCTTAACAGTCACTCCAAGAACACCCAGTTTCTTTATTGCCACGTCAAATCCGGTTCTAACCATCGTATTCGCCGGTTCTCCAGTGTGAACCATCGTCCCAGCCAGAAATTTCTCCGTTCTTGCTCTCTCGCTTGTGAGTTTTCCGCTGATTATTATTTCACACCCCTTTGCCCCAGCATCCATTATCCTGTAAAGAAATCTGTATCCTGCCTTTCTGAAGTACCATCCCCTTTCAAGAGCTCTTGCCAGCAAAGAAGCCATGAGCTGTGCGTTAAATTCTGGTTTCTTTATTTCATCAACGTTTACTTGTGGGTTGTCTATTCCAAACTCTTTCAGCTTCTCCGTGATAGTTTTTATTCTTCTTCCACCTTTTCCTATTACAAGTCCCGGTCTTTCTACAAAGAGAGTTACCTGAGTTCCGAGAGGCGTTCTTGTTATATCTATTCCTCCGAATCCAGCATTTCTGATTTCCTGGTGCATCCACTCTTTAACTTTCATTTTCTTAACCCTATCCTCTACGAACTTTCTTTCTACAGCCATCGTAGCACCTCTTAAACTTCATGTTTCCTCTTTTACCTCCGCAACGAATTCAACAGTTGTGTAAACTTTAAATCTAGGAGTTGCCCTTCCGTAAGCTCTTGGCGTGTATCTCTTTAGCTTTCTGCCCATCTTTGCCTGTGCATGGATTATCACAAGTTCTTCTTTGTCTAAACCCTTGTATTCTGCATTCGCCTCGAGATTTCTGAGTACCTTTAGTATGTACTTCGCAGCTTTTTGGGGATATCTACCTGCATACCATCCATCTAATTTTTTGTGCGCCACCTTTTTCTTGTGTCTTCTGAATGGAACGGCTCTTTTCATCGCAATAACGTCTTCCAAGTATTTCTTTGCCTCTTCAACTTTCTTTCCTTTCAGTTCCCTGCATATTTCCATAGCGTGTTTGAAGCTTATGGGCATTTCATAACCCATCGCTCTTGCAGCTCTGTCCATGTTTTCAGGCGTATAAGAGTAGTTAACACAAGCCATTCAACCACCTCATTTAAGCGGAACAAACTTACTGCTTCTTGTAGCTCCAACACCCGGACCGCTGTGCTTCTCGAACCTTCTTGTAAGTGCAAATTCTCCAAGTCTGTGTCCGATCATTTCAGGCTTTATTTCGACCCTTATGAAGTCCTTTCCATTGTGAACGAAAATCGTTTTTCCCACCATTTCAGGCAAAATAACCATATCCCTGCAATGCGTTCTTGCAGTCCCTTTCTTTCTGAGTTTCCTGAGTAGTTTTTCTTCCTGCTCTACAAATCCTCTCTTAATCTTTCTTCTCTCTCTTGCAGGCATAAGCTCAGCTATTTGCTCGAGAGTCATTTTTTTAAGCTCTTCTATCGAGTAACCCCTATACCTAAACTCCTTCTGTCTAACAACCTTACTTTTCAGCGCCATTATCTTTAACCCCCATATATTTTTATATTACTAAAGAATGATTATGAAAAATTAAATAAATTATTTCCGTATTCCCGTCCTCCTCGCGGCAATGCTACCGACTTTTCTACCCGGAGGTGCATTCCTGCTCACAGTCTTTGGTTTTCCTACATGCTGGTGCTTGCCACCACCAAATGGATGGTCAACTGCATTCATGGCAACGCCTCTAACTCTTGGCCACTTTGCGGCTTTACTCTTCATTTTGTGATATTTCTTTCCAGCTTTGACAAACGGTTTGTCTGTCCTACCCCCTCCGGCAACAACACCTATCATTGCTCTACACTTGGGATTAAACCACTTTAACTTGCCAGAGGGCATTTGAATGAGAACTCTATCCTCCTCATGAGATACCACAAGAGCAAAAGTACCGCTTGCCCTCGCAAACTTTCCGCCATCTCCGGGCTGAGCTTCAATGTTACATACTGGAGTTCCCTCAGGTATATTCATGAGGGTGGTTATGTTTCCGGGCTTTAGTTCAATACCAGTTCCTGCCTCAACTGTCTCACCCGTGCCCATACCCTCAGTGGCTATTATGTACCTCGTCTCACCATCTGGAAGCTTTACGAGAGCTATTGGAGCATTTCTTGCAGGATCGTGCTCTATTGATATTACTCTTGCCCTTACAACTTCATCTCTAAACGGCAGGTGTTTTAGATCAGCCTTGTACTTGTGCGATGGAGCTGTGTACGTGGGAGTACCTTTCCCTCTGTTTTGAGAAATTATACGCTTACCCATCCAATCACCTCAGAATACTCCAAGCCTAGATAGAATTTCTTCAGCCGAATATTCAGGTTTTAGTTTGATGTAGGCTTTTTTCTCCCCCTTAGGAGTTATTAGTGTGTTCACCTTATCTACCTCAACATTGAATAACCTCTCAACTTCCTTTTTTATTTCGGGCTTTCTTGCCCTAAGGTCTACTATAGCTGTTAGTACATTTTTCTCGAGTTCTGCAGTGCTTTTTTCCGTAACAAGAAAACACCTTATCAGCATAACCAACCCTCCAGAACGCTTATAGCTGATTTTGTCCAAAGAGTTAACCTTCCAGCGTGTGTTCCGGGAGCCAATAGTTCAACATTCAGATCTTTTGCGAGAACAACGTCAACTCCCGGCAGATTTCTTGCAGCCTGCATTACGGGTGAAACTCTGCCAACAACTATCAGCAGACTCTTCCTTACTTTATACCTTCTACCCCTCATTTTACCCTTTCCCGCTCTGTATCTTTTACTGTTCGCAGCTTTCTCCACATCTGAATAAACTCCAGCTGCCTTTAGCACGGAAATGACATCTTTTGTTTTCGAAACATCTTCAAATTCATCAACAATAACTTTTGGAAGATCCCCCTCAAACAGGTGATTTCTTGCCATGACTATCTCAGGATTTGCTGTTGCAGCTATTGCGGATCTGAGAGCTTTTCTCATCTCTTTTCTGTTTATTTTCTCATCCCACTTCTTCTGAGGTTTGGGCGGGTGGCATCTTCTGCCCTTAACCGCCTGAGGCACTTTAGCCGCTCTGTTTCCTGTTTTTAGTCTTGGCACTCTTGCATATCCATGCCCAGGTCCCCAGTTTTCAGCGGCATAGTTGATCCCAGCAAGTGGATTTGTTCCATACGGCTGTCTTTTGTGGCTTTGAATTGCATGAACAGCTTTCCTGATTATGTCCGGTCTGAAGACTTCTTCAAAAACATCGGGCAACTCTAATTCTTCAGCAATATCTCCGGTAAGGGAAAGAACTTTTGCTTTCATCTTCATCTCCCCTGCTTTGATGTTGTGCTTACATAGATAAGATTGACACCATCATACTGGACTTTTGGAGGTCTTACAGCATCTCTAACTCTAACAAGCCTCTTAACACATCCCGGAACGCTACCCGCAATAAGCATATACTCACTCCTAACAACCCCGTAGTGAGGAAATCCGCCAGATGGTGTAACTTCCTCCCCGTTTTCTCCGATTTTAATTATTCTTTTGTTGTATTCCGTCCTCTGATGAAAACCCATCTGACCTGCCTGAGGAACCGTCCATCTGACATGGTGAGGATTCCAAGGACCAAGACACCCGACTCTGCGGTGTTTACTGCTTCTTGCATGTTTAGCATCAAGTGTTATGATGCCCCATCTCTTTACTGGGCCCTGAAAGCCCTTACCTTTCGTTATGGAAATAACATCTACTATAGCTCCATCCCCGTATACTTCACTTACAGATATTTCTTTACCAAGCTTTGATATTGCATAATCAAGAGCTGAATTTACATCCCCTCCAACCTTGTATTCCATTACATCAGGAACTTTTTTCGGAACGCCAGTTATTCTGTACGGCTGTGTATACGTGATTACTCTGATTTCGGTAGCATCAACCTCTCTCAACTTTTCAACATTTCCGCCGTTCTTTGGTAACTGAAGTCTTCTTGAAAGTTGAGAATCGAGAGATTGTGCCCATACCTCACATGCAATTTCAAGTCCATAGGTTGACTTTCTGTAAGCCCTAATACCCGCTACTTTTATTGGAGGTGTTTCTAAAACTGTTACGGGTATTACTATTTCCTCCCCATAAGTTGGAGAGTTCTTCCTATCGTCAACAATTACCACATGCGTCATACCGGCTTTATAACCGGCAAAGCCAAGTAATCTTGTTTCACTGCATTCGGGCCAAGCCCTTATCCTCGGAATGATTCTGCTGGCTCTCTTTCTTGGGCTGTACGCAAGGGATCCTCTTCTTGGCCTGTGTTCCTTCATTACAAATCACCTTTCCTGGATGTTCACAATGTAAATGTAACCCTAAACCTCCCGCAGGAAGTTGTAAACAGACAGACTTGCCATTACAGCTTCCTCAAGCCTTACTGTTTCTGTGCCCTGTCTTGGTACAAGGTTCCATGTTCTTCCCCTTAGAGATACTCCAAGCCTGCCGGCTATTTCATGGACTCCTTCTTTTGGATTGCCAAAGACAAATGTTGGATTTCTCAACTCCATCACTTCTTCTGGAGATGGAATCTTACCTCTGCGGGAGGTTATCACCACATCCCTTCGCCGAACTATATCATTTAGTTCTACTAACCTTACTCTGTAACCCCAATACTCCCGGGGTTCTGCTATCTCAACCACCAACGGCTTCTTCGAACAGACCCTGACGGTTACGCGGGCACCCTTCCTCAGATTTTTACCTTTAAGCAGTGCCAGGGCCTTAGCACCTACATCGACCCAGCACGTACCGTCAGGACCAACCAATCTTATGACGGCTTCCCTCACCTCTCCTGTTTTTAAAGTTTTTGGCTTGTGAGATGGTATTTTGAGCGGGGGGATAACTCCAGCATACCTGAGATTCTTCTTTATTGGAATGAGCTTTTTTCTCAAATATTGGGGCATTACAGCATACTCAAGCATTTCTGCAATGTACTCCGACTCATCGAGTACCGGATCGAAATAGATTAATATTTCATCAACCTGAAAAACTGCTGCCGCTCTAGCTATTTGTCCGATCTTGTAAGCTTTTATCTTTGGATCTTTCTCGTTTAAAAGAGAGGAGGATGGAATAGCTATCGAAATCATAATCAACACCGCTATTCAGATGTTTGCTTTAAATGACTTGACTATTCTTCTGACTCTATCTACATTTATCCTATTTTTTTCTTTAATGTCTTTAATGTAGGTTCCAACAATAATACCATCTGCAAGATTTTTCCTTCTTATAATCTCTGCAAGTTCTGGGGTTACACCGCTACCAGCGTAAACGGGAACAGAAAGTTTTTTCCTAAATAACGTTAATTCCTCAATAGAGAAAGCTTCACCAGTTGATTTACCTGTAACAACTGCTGCATCAGCAAGACATCTACTGAAGTTTTCTGCATAATCTTCGGGAGATGGGAAATGGTACGCATGTTTAACGTTTACATCCGCAAATATCTTTGCCTTGCAATCTATTGCTTTTCTGTACCTTACAACCTCAGCCGCACAGCTTTCAAGCCACCCTTCTGGTGAGAGGGAGGAATAGAACATCTGATTTATTCTCACAAAATCAGCTCCTACAGCCTTTGCCACTGCAATAGCCGAGATTCCATCATTTCTTAAAACATTTATTCCCAAGCTGAGATTTGTTTCTCTAACAACTTCTCTCGCAACAACAGTAATTGAGGCAACGGTCTCCACCCCTACCTTTTTAAGAAATGGAACGTCGCCGTAGTTCTCAACTATTGCACCATCTGCTCCTCCCTCTTCTATCGCTTTAGCTTCACCAACTGCAATATCCACTATATCTTCAATTTCAAGCTTGTTTAATGGTGATCCGGGAAGAGGTGGCAGATGAATAACACACACTACTTCTGGATACTCCATGCATGTAGTTTGTTTCACGGAAAAAATACGTTTTCCAGTCCAAGTTTCAAACAATAAATTAAATTTAAAAAACTATTATATTTTTAAAATTTAAAGCAAGT
>QNXS01000019.1 GCA_003978865.1 Archaeoglobus sp.
AGAGGGCTGAGACCGGAATACAGATCCCTTCTGACTCCCATCTTCTCCGCTATGATCAGCACGATAACAGACATAGCGAAAACCGACAGCGCTGTAGAGATTTCGACTGGAAAGTTCGGGGTCTTACCCCTAAGGGCGAATACGACATCAACAACACCAACGGAAATCAGATATACAACCACTACGAGCAGGGTTTTAGCTATTATCACCGTCTTAGGTTTAATCGGCAAGGTTCTGGCTATTCCCTCCTTCTCCAATCCGTGAAGGGAGTATGCGACCATGACGAGAAATGCTGAGATCACCATTATTGCTACAACTATGCTCCCACGCGAAAGAAGGAGACCCTCCATCACGGGTAGCAAAACCAAGAAGCAAAGTGCCGGAGACCTCGAAATCAGCCTGATGTCCTTTTTAAGAAAAGCAACCGTAGGATTCGAAATTTTAAGCTTAAGCTCCGCTTCTCCAACTTCCCATTCGAACTTGGCGAATATTTCGGTGATGTTCGATACTGCCCACCTCAAAGACAGATACGCCAAAAGAGACCACACTGCCATCCCAAAAAATGCGGTTGGAGTGTAAACTTTTGAAGAAGGAAACGCAAAGCAGAACGGATATACGAGTGAGAGTATCAAGTTATTTGACATCACGAGGGCGGAGTATGCTTCAACATTCCTGTAAAGCCAACCCATCGTGCTTGCAAACGCGTAGAAAGCGAAGAACGTAAAGGCCCACACAACGTAATAGAAAACTCTGATCACGCTCTTCCATCCAGATCCGGTTGCGATCTTCGAGTAGAACAACCTCGAAAGATACACGACCAACCCAATCGCAAAGCTTTCTGAAACCAAGAGACCGACGAAAGCGGGCACAGACGATACCGGAGATTTAACGATCATCGCAATCGGAAAGATTATCGTAACGGCTATTATAGGTATGTCAAATATTCTGAAGAAAGTCAGCGATATAACTTTGGATACCTCATCCCTGCTTAGAGGAAGCACGTATAGGAGATCAAAGCTTTGCGTTGCGAATGATGTAGTGGCTTGAAGGAAGAAAAATGCGAGCAGAAACGTGACCATGGCGTAAAATATGACAAAGTCCATCACGTTCGATCTGAATGCTGTATAGATCGCCATCGCCGACAGCATCAAAGCGAGGAGTATCTTGTTGATCAGCATCGAGTTCTTTGCGGATCTGACGACCTTCTCCAGATTCCTATGCCTATGGGTGTGCATCTCGTAGATTGATCTGAAAACGATATCCCTGTAGAAGTATCCCGAAATCCTCCAGAGTTCTCTAAGAGATGGCATCCACGATCTCCCTTATACCTTCATACTGTCCCGTAAGCTTTAGGAAAACGTCCTCCAGAGATCCTTCAACACTTGCAAGTTCTCTAAGCTCCTCTATCGATCCTTCGGCGATTATCCTGCCTTTGTTTATAACAGCAATCCTGTCGCACAACCTCTCCGCTATCTCCATTATGTGGGTTGAAAACAGAACTGCACCGCCCTTCTCCACGTGTCTCTGCATGAGCTCCTTCAGAATCCTCGAAGACCTCGCATCCAAACCGTTCAGGGGTTCGTCCAAAATGAGAAGCGGGGGATCGTGCAGAAGAGCGGAGATCACTGAGACCTTCTGTTTAGTTCCCATCGAAAGCGTAGCGATCGGCTTGTTCACGAACCTCTCGATGCCGAACGCCTTGATGAGAGCCTTAACCTTCTCATCGTTCCTAACCCTTCTAACCGATGCTACGAACTCGAAGAACTCAAGCGGTGTTAGGGATTCGAGCAGCATAAATTCTTCTGGCACGTAACCTATTAGATTCTTCGTTTCTATTCCTACGGGTTTTCCGGCAACTTCGATTTTGCCTTCGAAATCAACAAATCCAACGATAGCCTTTATGGTGGAGCTCTTGCCAGCACCGTTTGGGCCGAGCAACCCGAAGATCTCCCCTTCATCAACGCTGAAAGATACATGATCGACCGCAACGGTATCGCCGTAGCGAACCACAAGCTCTCTGACACTTAATATTTCCATTGACCTTAAGAAGTTCAAAATATTTATAAAAACCTTACCACTTCTCCCAATGCGTTAGGTATTCAATGAGATCTGCCTTGGCTTTGGAAACTCATCTGGATAGCCAATCGGGATTACGCCATTGGTCTTGCGTAAGCTGGAATATCCAAGATGCTGGAAACTTCAGCTTCGTCAAATGCACCAACCCAAACCGCTCCCAATGTGCATACCAATTTTCATGTAAACAATAGTCTCCATACAGGGCTGTTAGATAAATGTTTCAAACGCTCCATTTTCCTAATTTAACAGGCATATCCATTATATAACATCAACAAACTATGGAGAATATGCTACCAATTGGAACTGTTCGCTCTCCTGAAGGAACTCATGAATTTACTTTTATAACTCCAGACGAGAAAAGGCTGAAAACCGGAGAATTCGTTTACTACTTTCTCGATGGAAGAAAAGTAATGTGTAGAATTGTCAAAAGAAAACCGCTCAGAACGTACCCCGACTCGTTTCTTTCATATCCCCACATTCACCCTTCAAAGATACTCAAAGCAATAGGGTTTGAGAACGAAACTCAACTATTTGAAATAAAAGCATGTATTATGGGTTACTATGATGAAAAACTTGGATTCGTTAATCCAAGAATTCCTCCCCCGCCGGGTGAAGCTGTATACTTGGCTGAAGAGGACGTAATACAGGAGACATTGATGAAAAAGAAAGTTGGTGAAAGAGGCTCATTACACATAGGTTATTTGCTGAATAGAGAGGAGGACGTACCCGTAACTCTTGATGCTTCTCTAATAGCGAGCGAACATATATGTATTCTTGCATCCACAGGTAGCGGAAAGAGCTACCTTTCTGGAGTCATAGTTGAGGAATTCATGAAACCGTACAACAAAGCATCCCTTCTTGTTCTTGACCCGCATGGAGAGTATCATACGTTAAAAGAAATTGAGGGACTAAAAGAGTTTCGTGATGGCAGTTACAGACCAAGAGTCAGAATTTTTGGTAAAGGGGAGATTAAAATAAGATTGTGTGAGCTCGACTACAGCGAACTTGTTGGGATCCTTCCAAATCTCAGCGATAAGATGGAGGCAATGCTGAAAAATGCTTACGAAACTCTGCCCGAGAAGTTTACGTCTCAGGATTTGATAGATGCGATACGAAGCGTAGATGACGAGAACAGCTACACTTCAAGAGCCCTGATATGGAGAATAAAAAGGTACATTCAGGGAATGGATGTTATAGATGACTACGTTCACCTTGAACTCAAAGACTTGCTCGTACCCGGACAGCTCAGTGTACTTCAGCTTTACGAGATGAGTGATGTGGAACAACAGATTCTTGCCTCAGTACTGCTGAACAGAATTCTGAATGCAAGAATAGCTGCTGAAAAAGGTAAGGAAAGTAATGAAGTTCTTGAGTACCCTGTTTTTATAATTGTAGAGGAGGCTCATCGCTTCGCTTCGAGAGAAGTGAGAAGTTATGAAGTTATGAGAACAATTCTATCAGAAGGAAGAAAGTTTGGAGTTGGTGTCTGCCTGATAAGCCAGAGACCATCCAAGATAGACTCCGATATACTCAGTCAGTGCATGACTCAGATAGTTATGAGGATAGTAAATCCTGCTGATCAGGATAACGTTAAAAGCAGTGTTGAGAGCATAGGTAAAGACTTGCTTGATGAGTTGCCCGGTTTAACAAAAGGTCAGGCTATAGTTGCAGGAGTTTCAATAAATGCACCGGTAATGATAAGGGTAAGAGATAGGTTAACACCTCATGGCGGAGTTAGCAGAGATGCCCCGTCCGAGTGGCAGAAATGGTTGAGTTTGAATGAATCCGAGTTTGGGGTAACTGAGAATTTAAAAAATTTAAAAAGAGAAAATGAAGATAAAAAAAGGATTGTGAAAGCGAGGATGACCAAGCTGTTCTGGGATGAGTAATGAACTATGAATAATGAATAATTTTTTAGTTATTAGAATTTTGAATTTTATAATAAAAATTTTAAAAAAATTAAATAACTATAACTAAGATGAATAGAGAAGGAAAGATTTTTTATGAGATTTAAACATTGAGATTTCACTTTTCGATGCAGTTTAGGGTAAAGTAATACATTATTTTTTACCAATAACAAATTTACCAAATAACAAATATAGAAACCATCCAGATTTTACGTGAAGAACTTGAGGAGATAACAGAAAACAAGGTTAGGAAACTTTGATTAAGGCTTTCATGAAATAACACCCCACGTGGACGATGAAGAGCAGAAGGATATTGAAGATATTGCTGGAACTCTGGAAAATTACAGAGAATGAGTTCGAAGCATAAAGAAGAATAAAATACCACAAAAATGCAATAAAATTTTTGGAAAATCCTGATAGCAACAGAAGAAAGCATGTTATCGATAAACTGAATGAGTTTAAGGACTTTAAGGACTTACTCCAAGAGGGAGTTTTCCCCTTCAGAACTATGGATATTAAAAAGCTGAAAGGCGAGGGATTTTTAGGCTAAGGATTGGGAAACATAAGAGAACTTTAATTTTGTTTACAGTGAATGATAAATATTTATTTTAATTTATTTTAAACATTTTAACCCCTTGTAGACGCATCCATATTTTGAGCTAAAGTATCCAGTAAAAAGTGCGTTGAAAACTGTAAGTAAAAGTAGAATTTTTGAAATAAATGGATGACACGTCCAAGATATAACAACAATGGTCAGAGGAGTTAGCATAGATGAAACAGGTCCCGCAACAAACATGGCAAAACCTTTCCAACCTTTTGGCTTCTCATCAAGTCTGAGTGTTAAAAATATATTAATATTTTCTAAGAAATGGAATTTTTTAGATAACATTGAGCGAGATAAAGTGTAGTATTTAAACTTTATTCCCAGAATGCTTCCAATGAGATAATGAGCCAGACAGTGCGAAAAGTACAGCATTGAAAACCAACATACAATCAAAACCATAAAAGCAAAAATTGATGGGAGGTGACAGGATAAGACAGCAACTACTAATGTTGAAGCTAAAATCAAGGTTGAAGTGCAGTTAACTTTATTTATACTGTATTTTCTTTTGTTAACTTTCATTGATTTCATGCTAATCACTATTGATTGCATTAACTAATAACGATTAAAATTATACCGGTTACCATAAGCAAAGCTGTAGTTGCAACAGATAGGGAGATTATGTAAGTTGGTGTCATAACACCGTAAGCGAGGAAAAACTTTGGAGTTACGTCCACCAAAATTTCCAGCATACCCGGCACATTTGCAAATGTTAGAACTGTTAACACTACTGGCAGTGTGAACAAGTTTAAAATTACTACTTGAGGATTAATCTCTCCAAGTTCAACGGGAAGAAGCTTCAGTAGTATGAGCAGTGTCAGAACAGCGAAGATCACAGTATATGTAAACCAGATAAGAAAGACAGATTTAACTATTCTTTTCACACCCTTAGATTTTAGATATATAATAAAAGCAACAGCAAACAGCAGAAGCAACCACAGAGGCACATAAACATTAAACAGCCTGTAAGGCAGATTTAAAGGTAATTTAACGAAAGTTAGCAAGTTCTCCCGAACAAGCCACCAGTACTTCATTTTTGTCACTTGGCTATTTTTAACTATTTCTGGATTTTCCAGCCTCCTCAAGAGCCTGTTTGACTATCTTTATTGCACACATGTCACCACACATACTGCATGCCTCACTCTTTGACTTTCTCCTTTCCCAGATTTTTCTTGCCTTTTTTGGATCTATGGACAGTCTAAACTGTTTTTCCCAGTTGAAATCTTTGCGTGCAAGACTCATTTCGTAATCTATGGCTCTTGCCCTCTCTCTCTGCCCATCTTTTACAAGATCTGCTGCATGTGCAGCAATCTTTGCAGCTATGACACCTTCCCTGACATCATCAACTGTTGGAAGAGCGAGGTGCTCCGATGGAGTTACATAGCATATCAAATCGGCTCCATACATACCGGCAACAGCTCCACCTATAGCTGCTGCTATGTGATCGTATCCTGCTGCTATATCCGTAACAAGCGGACCAAGCAAATATAAAGGTGCATTTTTGCACAAATACTTCATTGCTTTAACGGATGTTTCTATTTCATCTATTGGCACGTGTCCGGGTCCCTCAACCATTGCCTGCACACCAGCATTTCTACATTTTTCTACAAGCTCACCAAGTACTATAAACTCCATGTACTTCGCTCTGTCGCTTGCATCGTAAATGCATCCCGGTCTAAGTGCATCTCCGAGACTTACCGTGACATCGTACTCTCTTAAAATCTCAAGAAGATAATCAAAATCTTTATAGTAAGGATTTTCTTTCTCATTGTGTATCATCCATCCTATAGTTATTGCACCACCTCTACTAACAACACCAAGCAGTCTGTTACTTCTCAGCAATCTTTCAACACTGATCCAATTAACTCCTGCATGTATAGTCATAAAATCAACGCCATCTTTGGCTTGAACTTCAACTGCTTTGAAAAAATCATCTTCACTCATATCCACAACAACTTTTGCCATTCTTGCCGCCTGATATATGGGAACGGTTCCAAATGGAACGTTTATCGAATTCATTATTTTTCTTCTAATTTTGTTGAGGTCTCCAGCAGTAGACAGATCCATTATAAAATCTGCTCCCGATTTTTCGGCAACAACAGCTTTTTCAACTTCTTCCTCAACGTTAACGTAATCCACTGAAGTTCCAACATTTGCGTTAACCTTTGTGCTGACGAGTCTACCAACGGGTTTTGGAATGCATTCCCTTTTGGTATTCTTGGGGACTATTACTTCACCCTTTGCTATTAATCTTATGAGTTTTTCAGCATCAACACCTTCTGTCTCTGCCACTTTTTTAATCCACTCAAAATCAAGTTTATTCTTTCTTGCGAGTTCAAGCATGGTTTCGGATTTACCCATACTCCGAATTAGGTTGGATGGTAGATAAAAGTTCTGTAATTTACCGCAACGAACCAATCTTTCTCAGAAGTTCTAATTTCTCAAAATCTCCAAGCTCAGATTGCTTTATAATATCTCTCATAAACTCTATTACTTCATCGTAACTCTGTCTATTGACCGGAAACGGAACACCATCTTTACCTCCAACTGCAAAGCAGTACTTTGCCGGATCCTGTCTGCTGTATTCTCTGTTGTATATTAGGTCTGAAATTAGGGCTAACGCTCTAATCGTTCCTTTTCCAATACCTTTAATAAAGAGTAACTCCTCAAACCGGGAAGGTTGTAGGTTATAAGCGGTTTCCACAGCCTTCCAGTTTATTCTTCTTGGGACTGAAACACCTTCCCTGTACCTTATAATACTAAGGAGTCTTCTATAATCTTTTTTAAAGGTGTTATCCCTTATTATATCAAGTGCTGTTTCTCTGTTTTCCCTACTTCTTCTTGATGTTAAATCCAGAACTTCTCTTTCCCTTCTTTCAGCAGCAATCCCGTAGTGCTGTTTTTCACAACAAATCTCAAAATCCGGCTTCCAGTGATATCTCCTTGCCATCTTTGTTGCGGAATTCATGCCCTGCTGTATTACAAGGAAGTGCTTTCTTGAAAATATGATGCAGTGATGGTATATATCATAGCTGTCCTGCAGAACTGAAGAATCCGTTTTTGCTGCAAATCTGCTTGCGTTAATAAGTTTTCTAATATTTATATCCGGAATACCAAGTTCTTCTGCAAATTTCACTATATGTTCAGGAGTTTTTATGCCTTCCTTTCCTTTTCCTCCTGCAACTCTGATATCAACGTTGGACTGGGAGCTGTTAAGAACAGACTTCAGAACACCCATAAGAACAGTTGTTGAACCTGAAGAATTCCAGTCAAAACCAAGTACATTGGAAAAAGATTGAAAAAAGATTGGATCGGCCATCCTATCAAAAAACTCTCTTTCACCAAACTCTTCGACGATAATCCTAACAACGGGCAGAGCTAATTTTTTCATCCTGCCGAGTAACCAGTAAGGAGCTTTTCCACGATGCAAGGGTAGATATATTGATGACTCAGGCATGGGTTATCGTTCTTTTTTATTTAATAAAAATGTTATGCTGTTAAAACATAGAGTTAAGATTATCTAAAAAATCTGATGTGCTCACCAATTCTTCTTTCTCTTGCCATTTCGAAAACCACGCTGGCAGTTGCTATGTCCTGTATTGCAAGTCCGGTAGAATCAAAAATTGTTATCTCTTCGTCACTCTCCCTACCGGGCTTAATCCCAGCTACGACTTCACCTATTGTAGCATGTATGTTTTCAACTTTCAGAATTCCATTAGATATTGCAAAGTTGACTTCCCCACCATGAACAGCCTGCCTGAGGTCATCAACAACAATCTTTGCTCTCAGAAGAATTTTTTCATCCAGTTCCCGCTTTCCCGGTGCATCTGCTCCTATAGCATTTATATGTATACCTGCATTTACCCATTCATTCTTTACAACCGGATTTGTTGAGGGAGTTGTTGTTGTCAGGACATCACATCTGCATACCCTTTTACATTCGCAAACTTCTGCATCTATTCCAAGCTTAGAGCAGTGTTTGATAAACTTCTGAGAAATTGAGCTATTTATGTCATAAGCAAGAATATTGTTTACATCAAAAATCTCCATTAAAGCTTCAAGCTGGTAATACGCCTGAGTTCCACATCCAACAAAGCCAAATACATTGCTGTCCTTTCTCGCAAGATACTTTGCAGCAATCCCTCCTGCAGCCCCCGTTCTTACACAGGTTATATATGTTGCATCCATAACCGCAAGTGGAAATCCTGTCTTGGGGTCATTTAGAATTAGTAGAGCCATTACTGTTGGCAATCTTTTTTCTTTGTTTAGCGGATGAGAGTTTACCCATTTAACACCAGCATAGTTCCCAACGAGAGCCGGCATTGCCCTTAAATCGCCATCATCAAAGGTCAGATACACCTTTGGTGGCATCTGAACCTGATTGTTGTCCTTCATTGAGCATTCAGCGTATAATCTGAAAGCTTCCTCAACAACACCCATAACGTCTCTAATTCTGAGCAAAGACCTGATTTCGTCCTCTGTCAGTATCAGTGTTTGCATAATAATGTCTGTATTTTAAAAGTTTAAGCGATTTTTGCTTGAGTTGCACTACTGAATTTTTTAATTTTTTAGTTTTTTAATTTTTTGAAGAGTAAAACGGTGTAACAGTGTAACAGTAACGGTGTAACAGTATAGTGGTGTTGATGGTGTAATAAAATTAGTGTAACAAAATTGATGTTAAAATATAGTATAGTTGTATAATTATAGCAATGTAATAGCTGGTAGTGGGCTCGCCCGGATTCGAACCGGGGACCTTCGCCTCGTCAAGGCGACGTCATAACCGCTAGACTACGAGCCCCTATGGGAATTCTGTATAGTGGAATTATAAGATTTGTGGTGGAATTACAGTTAACACATTAACGGCTAACAGTTATCGGTTAGTGAAATCCGAAACCTCTAAAACCTCAACATACTTGCTTCAAATATGAAGAAACTCCTGCTTGCAGTAACGGTGATAATTCTGACCTCTGCGATAACCGGATGCTCAAACGCCCATCTAAAAGCAAACATGACCCAGATCAAGGAGAAGTACAGCTCAATAGAAAGTATGAGCGGTACGGCTATAGTAAAATGTAGAAATTCTAATGATACTATAATCTTCACATTTGTAAAACCAGATAAGTTCTTGGAATGGTACTCCACAAAGAACAAAATGATTGTTTACAACGGTAGTGTCGGACTAATAAGAGACAGTACTGGAACAAGGAAACTAAATGAAAAGCCGTTCAATCCCTACGATTACGGAAGGATACTAATGAATGGAAAAGCTTACGTTTCAGGTAACAGTATAGTTGTCGAGAACGATCTTGGAAAGGTCTGGCTTAACAAAAACTTACTTCCGGAAAAGATAGAGTGGAACAGGGGAATTACTGTAAAAATAATCAAGCTGAGTATAAATGGAAAGGGAGATGAAAAGATAATAGAAGATTTTTCAGGCACAAGTAGTAGGGAGCAAAAGCCCAACAAGCTCGTAAGCATGAGTGAGGCAAAAAGAGAGGTTAATTTCTCGATTATATCACCTAATTACACCGATGGATGCAAGTTCGTAGGCGCAATAGTTTCTAACATTTCTGGAGTCAAAGTTGTAACTCTGTACTATGGGGAAATGAACTCAAACAAGCTTCTGACAATTGTGGAAGCCAAGAACATTTCGATCTTGGACAGCGTGTGTGGTATGAAGAAAACTTATGAAACTAACATTAACGGTGTAAACGTTAAAGTAGGTACAGCACTTGGCAGGTGGAGAGCCTATAAATTTAAGGTAAATGGTGTAGCGGTTGTTGTTTATGGTAACATACCGGCTCAGGAAACAATTAGTGTAGTTAAATCAATGATTTAATTTTTAATTTTTCTAATTCACAAACAACAATGAAATTAAAAAACTTTTAAAACTTGGCTTCTTTAGAACCATAAACGTGATTGGGTTTTTACAGCTATACAGCAAGAATAGTACAAAACAGGTATATAAAGCTGGGTTTAGCCGTAAAACAAACTGGAGGAGTCTGAGTAATTTCATAATAGACTGTTTGAAGATAATAACATAGATTTATAATTTATATCAGCTCACATGAAAATGCTGTAAAATTTATCAATGATGCACAGTGGCGCTGGGATTGATTTCAATTAAAAATTGCATAAGATGCTTTTTCACTTTTTCTAAGTGCCAATGTTACTGTTAATCCTGATTATAAGTTCAAGTTTTTGGGTATGTAAATAATGAGAACCTTCCTTACTGGCTTAAATCCAACTATCTGTAGTCATTTCAATAAAAAGTATCTGCAATTCTTGGTGTTATGTAAGCTTCTACAAATGCTGCTATTACGATTAGCACTGTAGAGATTAATGCTAAGGTTAGGTATTCCTTGATGTCTTCTTTCGTTAGTATTTGCTCCTTTCTGCCTGCTAAATAACGAACGATTTCATAGGGAATTTTAAAGCCTGCTGCTCCTGCTATGATTATAGCAGGGATTTTGAAAATGCCGTGTGGGAGTATTAAGATAATTAGTTGACTAAAAGATGTGCCCTTCTTCAAGGAATTTCCAATTAGGTATCCAATAGTTAAACCATTGTACATAAGATTTATCAAAATAAGTGGGATAAAAACAACCCAATAGTAATAATTAAAATTATTATCTTAATATTATTTATTAAAATAAATTTAAATGAGATTTCCCTCTTTATTTTCTCGATATTTTTCATAGAAATGATGGAAATGCCATGATCAAGAACTTTAGTGGTATGTAACGTCGTAACAAGTGTTGTCAAGAAGCTGAGAAAATATAATAACGCTGAAAACATTAACAACTTTCGTACATGACTGTATTTACCTTTCATAATCTTTCTCTTACTTTAGAAATTAAATCAGTGACAATTGTCACACATAGTATGACAGTAGTTGCAAACAAAGCCTTGATAGTACTACTTTGATGAATGTGTGGTAAGGTTACTAGCAGTATTACAATTACCATCACGACGATTGTAGGTGCAAATACCCTAGAACGAACTCTTTTGCAAGTGCCACGTTTAGCAGATATTTTATGAGCAAGGCAAATAAATAAAATAGTCAGAAAAGTTAGAGAAATAATCGCTATCATAAGTCGCTAGTAAAATATTCCCACGTAAGCACCAATAGCCACCCAACCTTCAGGACTTGCCGCTGCAAGTTCTACTAGCCCACCCATATCAGACACGAGTTGTTGCGCCACCATCATATCAGTCGCAGCTAGTGCCTTCTGCCAGGATCCATATTTTTCTGATGCGAGAATATAGCTTCCTAATTTACAAGACCCTACAGTTGCCGGTATCACAGCCAACCCAACCATAGCCAGAACCATTCCTACGGCCAACCACTTTATCACAGTATCTTCGTCCCACCTCCTCACGGCATACATCCTACACACTCCTTAGGTTTGCTCTTCAATAATTTAAAGCTATAACTCTTTTATTCTTTCTAAGATCTTATCAAACTCTTCGATCAAATAATAGCATTCAATTCCGTATTTTTTAGCATTCTTAGCCATCACTTTATCGTTCGTTATCAAAATTGAATCCGTTAATTTGGCTGTTGCAATAAATCCCCATCAACTGCTTCCTGTATTTTTACAAACCTTAAGGATTTCATCAAATATTACGTCCTCCTCGATCAAATTGAAGTTTTTAAGGACGAAATCGTATCCGATGTCTGCCAATTTAACGTTATATCTAACGAGAACGCCAAGTATTTCTGCCAAGACAATCTTCGGGCAGTATACTGATTTGCCTTTAGCAGATTTCAGAAATTCCTGTGATTTCTTGTACCTTTCAGCGTCTCTTTTCGTGAAAAAATCGACTAAAATGGAAGTATCGATCGTTAATCCCATGGTCTCTTCCTCATTTCAAGTAAAACTTCCAGAGGATCTTCGTCGATCCTTATGTCCTTCAAAATTTCATCAACTTTTCTTCTATTATTACCTTCCCTTTAGTCTTTTCGGGTAGCGATATCTTTTTTGCAGGTTTAAACACACCGTTCTCGTATATAACTTCGATAACCTTTGCCATAATCCTAAATAGCCTTAAATCTTCAAATACCTTTTGTCTTGAGCATAGCTTTTGCTATTTTAAGGGTTACGTTTGCTTCTATCCAAGCAGCTATCACGATTAAGATTATTGAAATCAGTGCGAGAGTGAAGTATTCCTTAATGTCTTCCTTCTTTCGTGAGAATTGTTTCTTTCTTGCCTGCTAAGTATCTGATTATTTCGTACGGGATTTTGAAGCCTGCCGCTCCAGCTATTATTATCGCCGGTATCTCGAAGATGCCGTGTGGAAGGATAAGTGTGAATATAATTATTGGAGTTTTAAAGGATGCTTTTACAACCATGCCCAAATTAACTCCGTTAAAAATCAAATTCACAAACGTTGTACTACCAAACAACAATGACCTAACAGCAGAAATGCTGTCAATCTGATGTTGTTGACCATAATTTGCCAGAAATCCGGGCTTCAAGAGTATTTAGCTCTACATTTTTTGAAACATTTCAAATTTGCATAAACCAAATAAACCAAATATAATTTCGAGATTCCTTCATTCTGCTGAGTGACGTTTGATGCGGCTTAACGACAACAGCACAGCAAACAAAAGCATGGAGGGAAAAATGACTAACCAGAAAACATCGTGGAGTGTGTGTAAGCGATTAGTTTCTCCAAAGTAAACAAATAGACTTGCGAG
>QNXS01000030.1 GCA_003978865.1 Archaeoglobus sp.
TATTTAGTTAAAATGTCGGAGATTTCCATCTACTTTTACTTTTATTCTCTTCTATATTTAACTGAAAAATTAAATCTCTGGAAATCTGTTCTCGAAGAAATATAGTACGAACAAGCTAAAGAAGCTATCGAGTTTCTGAAGACGATACAAAAGAAAATTATGAAGAGTTGAACTGTTCAACTAATTTATCAACAACTCTACTATATCATTACATCTGAATTTAATTTCGGTAGCTTTACGATCTTTCTATATTTCATTAAGCTTTCCTAATAATTTCAAATAGCTCTTTTGGATTTATAATTCTTTCAGGGAAGGTGTTTGTCAAGATAGCGAATTTGTTCATCTGCATGTTCTTTAGAACATTTTTCATATAACCAGTTGATAAAATCTTTTCTGATTTCGTCATATCTTATGTGTAAAAGTTAGGGTTAGATTAAATGAACCAGCTTAAAAGACTAAGAGAGCTGGTTGGAGAGTTTTATAGCATTCTATAACCACTAGATGTTTATCTTGATACACCTCCTATTTTTGATTTAAGGTAGCATTGTTATATCCCTTTAAAAGAGGGAGGATTAACTATTTGCTTAAAAGTCAAGAAAACGTAGAATTTATTATCACGGAAAATAGCCTTAAAATAACTAAAAGAAACAAATTTCATCCATAAGTTCTTTTGATTTTGTTCAATCGGAGAGTTCTATTACATACAAAGTTAAAAAATTAGTCTATCCATACTATGCGATAATTCTGAATTACAGGATTAACAAGGAGTTTTTCACACATCATCTGTATATCTCTCTCTGCCTCCTCCCTCGACTTTGCCTCAAGCTCAATTCTGAAAACTTTGCAGGAAGAAACTGACTTCACGTTCCTGAATCCAAGCAATCTCAGCGCTTTTTTTGTGGTTTCTCCTTCTGGATCGGTAACCCCCTCTTTAAGCTCAATGTAAACATCAGCAATCATGTTCATGCCATTTGCGGAAAGATATAAAAATGTTACAAGCGTTAAATCTAAAGCAAACACTTTGCAATCCTTAGAGATAATTTTGGGTTTCTTAAAAGTTTGAGAAAAGCCGGAAGTACTTTTAACACCGTTGTTGGCATGTCCATGTGTAATTCCTCAAACCTTATACCCTCAGCAACTCCTATCAGATATTCATAGTCTTCATCACTTAGCTCCCTGTACAATCTGGCTATTTTGTATCCAAACCTGTATTCTTTTCCAAGTTTTTGCAAATAGCGACTTCTGAACTCCTCAAGATCGGGAAAATGTTCACCCAAACACTCTGCTGCTAAAGCCAGATAGTATATTCCACCGCCAGTATAGGGCTTTACCATCCCTGCTGAATCACCTATCAGAACGGCATTTTTCTTTACAAAATCAACAAGCCCGAATGGAATGGCACCACAGTTGAGTTCGCAACTCTTAGTACATTCAACTCTTTGGGATACTGAAGGATGCTCTCTTAATAGTTTGCTTATCCAGTAAAAAGCGTTATTCTTGGATACCACCCCGATTCTTGCAAATTCATCTCCCGTAGGAACGGCGTATCCGAAGAAAAAGTCTGAATACTCCCTGCCAAAGTAAAGTTCTACGTACTTTTCATCCATGCATTCAAACCTGCTTTCTAACTGAATTGCTGAAAGTATCTTTGGTCTTTCAAACTTTAAATCTCTTGCAACCTTTGAATATACACCATCAGCACCGACTATGTATTTTGAACTGTAATTGCTTCGAGATGTTTTAAGATATACTGAATCTCCATGCAAATTGACTGAAAGAACTTTCTCTTTTACGAAAATTTCAGCCACGGATGATGCTGCCTTCAGTAATTCTGTATCCATGAGTTTTCTCTCGACAACAGCAGCACGGGTTTTGCCCTTTACCTTAATAAAATCTCCAGAAGGTGAAAAAAAGTAGGCTCCATGTATACTATTCAGCAAAAATCTGTCCGGGTTAACGTAGCTCTTCAGAAGCTTTATACAGTCTTCACTTACAAGACCGGCGCACTGAACTGGGAAACCAGCACTTTGATGTTCCTCAAACAGGGAGATTTTGTATCCATTCTTAGCAAGGTTTAACGCCGAAAGCGTACCAGCAGGACCTCCCCCAACTACTGCTATATCTGTCTGAGACATCTATACTGATAGGGAAAACAGTATAAAAATAAATTTACAAGCAGCATTAATGAGCAAGTTTGCAATAACAGGTAGACCGGGAATAGGGAAAACAACTCTTTGCCAGAAAGTGTGCTCGTGGATGAAAAATAGGGGATATCACATGTCGGGATTTTTGACAAGGGAGATTAGAAAGAACAACGTCAGAATAGGTTTTGAAGTTGTCGACATTGAGAGCGGAAAAACTGTAACACTTGCAAGCATAGGAAGCGGTAAAATAAGGGTTGGAAAATACTCAGTTCATATTGATGAGTTTGAGAACTACCTTAAAAGTATTGTGGGAAAGGAATTTGGAGACGTTGTAATAATAGATGAGATTGGCCCAATGGAACTTAAATGCAGTCTATTTGTTGATCTTGTTGAGAATGTTATTTCGAGTAACGTACCTTCTCTGCTGACACTGCATGCAAAGTTGAGGCATCCTCTGCTTGAGAGACTCAGAAAGAGTGTAAAGATTTACAGAATAGACGAGAAGAATAGAAATAAAATTGCAGAGATTGTATTCAGGGAACTGCTGGAAGAACTGGAGAAAAGTAAAAAGCTTAAAGAGAGGTGAAAATTTGCTTGTAAAAGAGGGATTTGCAGAAGTGGAAGTCAGTGGAGTTTTTTACAATCCGAGAATGAAATTTTGTAGAGATGTTGATGTCATCGTTTTCAGTGTGATGCCCGGAAAGCTATACTTGGATGCTCTTTCTGCCTCTGGAATCAGGGGAATAAGAACGAAACTTGAAGTAGGAAAGGAAGTTGTTCTCAACGACATAAATCCAAGAGCTGTGGAGGTAATTAAACGCAACATACAGAGGAATAAAGTTCACGCTGAAGTGTGTAGAGAAGATGCAAACATTCTAATGAGAAAGAGACATTTTGATCATGTAGATATCGATCCATTTGGTTCTCCTGCAAATTTTATAGATTCTATTTGTTTTTCTGCTAAAAAGTGTATTAGCGTAACAGCAACAGACACAGCCGCTCTATGCGGTTCTGCTGTAAATTCCTGTCTTAGGAAGTATTCCTGCTTTGTCGAGAAACTGGAATTTTACCCTGAAGTTGGTTTAAGAGTTTTGGCTGGAAAGTTAGCCTGTGAAGCAACCAAGTACGATAAAGCTCTAAATTTCGTGGTTTGCTGGGCAAAAGAACATTACTACAGGATACATGCCATTGTTAAAAGAAGTCCAAGACTGTCTGCAAAGATTTATGAAAGTGTTGGATACCTTGTATACTGTAAAAACTGTCTGTGGAGAAAAACAGTACCTATTGGTGAAACCACCTCAAATACGTGTGACAGATGTGGTGGTAAAGTAAAGGTATACGGGCCAATGTGGCTCGGAAAGCTAAAAAACAGCAAACTTCTAAATAGAGCTTGCAGAGAAAATTTGAAATTATCGAAAGTAGAATCTTCAAATATATATGATGAAGCACGCTCATTTTTAGAAAAACTTTCGGCAGAGGTTGATAGCCAGTTCTACTATGAACTGCACGAAATTTGCAGGAGGCTTAGGATTTCACCCCCAAAAATAAACGTTGTTTTGGAGGAACTTAGAAATAGAGGGTTTGAAGCTTCGAGAACGGTACTCTGTGGAACCGGAGTTAAGTGTAACGCTGAAATAGGAGAATTTGAGGAAATTCTGATAGATGTACTCAGTGAGTGTAACCTCTAAACTCAACTGTTCTGCCATCAATGTAAACTCCCCTTCCCTCAACAACTTTTCCAATTTCAATTCCATCATCATCTTCACATGTATAAACGAGTTCGTAATCACCTCCGGAGTAAAGAAATAGCTCTTTAGCTTTTTCTTTGTCTACATACTCTTCAAGCAGAGAAAGATCCACTGATTTAAGTTCAATCCTTACTTTGCTTGCTCTTGCTATGAGATGAAGTGATATAGCGAGGCTATCACTCACGTCAGTGCATGCGCTAACGAATTCTGAAATTCTGATACCTTCCTCAATTTTTGGTTCTGGAGTGTAGAGTTTTTCGGGAAATGCTATGGAGTCCCTACTCAATCCTGAAAAAAGCTGTTCAAGGCTAAGTTGGGCTTTTCCGGTCAATCCTGTTATGAACACTTTTTCTCCAGCCTTGGCATTTTTTCTGAGAAGTGGTTTGTTTGAGAAACCAACAGCAAATCCTGATACTGCAAACTCATCACCACTGTCTGTATCCCCCCCAACAACACAAACTCCATACTTCTCAGCAAGCCTTGCAATCCCCATACAGAATTCTCTAAACTTTTTGAGTGTGTAGTTCTTTGTAAGAGTTACCGTGTAAAGAAAGAAAGCAGGCTCAGCTCCCATTGCTGCTATATCACTCAAGTTCACGGCAATGCTCATGTGTCCTTTTTCCCACTCCCTGATCTGTGGTGGAAAATCAGTTTTTTCGTGAAGGGAATCCGCCGTCAGGACGATAGATCTGTTGTTTACTTTCACAACGGCGCAATCATCTTCTCCAGCTCCAACTACAACATCACCTCTTTTGAAAGAGAAAATCTTGGTGGCAAGTTCTACATACTCCCACTCCGAAGCCATCTTCTCACCTGTTAACTAAGGGTCTATCCTCTAACAGACAGCAGATAGTCCTGCATAAAGCATACAGAGCTGTATAACTTTTCTTCGAGAAGCTCACAAATTTGGCTTTTTTCCTTGAGAATATCTTCAGCGTGCTTTTTTCAAAATCTCCATGTGGGAAAGCTCCTACGCAAATAGTGTCGGCTTTTTTAATGCTGTCACAACCATTCCTGCCCTTCTCTCTAAGAACAGCTACTTTTCCTTGCAGAATATCATCCAAATTGCAGTTTAAAACTTTTATCAGAATTTTTCCATTTCTATCCTTTACAACTCCTTCTAAAAAGAGCTTCTCCATTAAACCTCTGAATCTCTCATAAGTTCTTGGTAGCCTGACTTCTGGATATAATTGGATTACCTTTCCGGTTACTGTGTGAACAAAAATTTCACTGAATAGATTATCTACGTTGGAATCCAAGCATAGAAGCAGACATCTGTGCACAATGTCCGGTCTCCCTCTCTTTCTATACATTTTAAGTTTTTTTATTGCTATGTAATGTAGATTATCTTCAAGCAGCATGCTTTCTGGACTTTTACCTCTCACTCTCGATGAACTGATAACTTGGGCATGGTGGAGTATTTCTTCCGGAATCGTTTCAAGCGAAGCTTCGACAAATACAATTCTCACAATCGCTGATGGCACTTAAAGATTTATAAGCTTGACACGAGAAAAAGCAAAAAGCTTATTCATCTTTTACTGGAGGACTTTGAAAATGTCAAAACCCAAGATACTTATAACAAACGATGATGGAATATACTCTTCTGGTATAAGAGCGAGCTATGAAGCATTAAAGGATCTGGGAGAAGTTTACGTAGTAGCTCCAGCAGTACAGATGAGTGGTGTCGGGAGAAGCATGTCAATAATGGAGCCGATAAGAGTATCCCATATAGTCTTTAACGGAATGGAAGGATACGCTGTTGATGGAACTCCCACCGATTCAGTTGTGATAGGAATATTTAGGGTAATTGGGAGTCTACCGGATCTCGTGGTTTCAGGAATAAATATGGGAGAGAACGTATCCACCGAGTCTGTAACTACTTCAGGAACGGTATGCGCTGCTCTTGAAGCGGCAACTCAGGGTTCTCCAGCAATAGCAATCTCCCAGCAGACAAGCGACTTTGAGAAGTTTGAATTTGTCTTTAAACCAGCTAACTACTCACTGGCAAAAAAAGTCCTGAGAATGTTAGCCAAGAAAGTGCTTGAAAATGGAATGCCTTCTGGAGTTGATGTTCTCAATGTAAATGTACCGGCAGGTGTTGATAAAATAGAATTTGAGGTTACTAAGCTTGCAAGAAATCTTTATAAAACGAGAATTGAGGAAAGAAAAGACCCCAGAGGGAGGAGTTATTACTGGATTAATGGAGTTGAAGTTGGTATTGCAGAGGCTGGGACAGATATATATGCTTTGAGAAGGGGGAAAGTTTCAATCACTCCGATAACGGTAGACATGACAGCTTTATCGAAGCTTGAAACTCTCAAAAAGTGGTTATCTATCTAACAAATAAACAAAATAAAATTAATTTTAATTAATTTTTTTCTTTATAAAGTGATCCCCTGCTATCCAAGATTTTAGCTGCACCTTCGATGTCATCGACCCTCAGTATTATCAGTGCCCTATCTCCTCCGTAAGTGAAGGCGTAAACGTATTCAATGTTTATGCCCTGATCTCCTAATGCTTTTGCTATTCTGTACAGACCACCCGGTTCATCCTCAACCTCAACACCAAGAACTCTTGTAAGGGTTACCGTAAATCCCGCATCTTTCAGACATCTGTATGCATCATCGGTTCTATCAACAACCATTCTTATTATACCGAAATCTCCTGCCTCAGCAATAGTAAATGCTTTTATATTTATTTTTTCTTTGTATAATATCTCAGTTACTGCCGCAAGTCTTCCGGGTTTATTCTCAACAAAAACCGAAAGCTGTCTGATGACATTATCCTCAAACTCGACCATTGGACTTCACCTCCCCTATATTTTCCTTCTATCAATCACTCTTTTAGCTTTGCCTTCAAATCTCTGCAACGTTCCCGGATTGACAACCTCTACCTTTGCAGTAACATTCAGAACAGATTTTAATTTCTCAGTTATTTTTCTTTCAAGTTCTAACATGTCTGAAACTTTGTCGACTTCAGCTTTTTCACTCAGTTCAACTTGAACTGTCATAACATCGAGCCCATCATCCTTCCTGTCAAGAAGTATCATGTAGTGCTCACCAACCTCTGGAATTTGCATCAATACGTGCTCTATCTGGCTCGGAAATACATTTACTCCTCTGACTATTATCATATCGTCAGTTCTTCCAAGTATTCTCATTATTCTTGGATGGGTTCTACCGCATGCACACTTTTCGTTTTCCATCAACGTTACATCTCCCGTTCTCCATCTTATTAGTGGTAGAGCTTCTTTGCTGAGGGTAGTAACAACCAACTCTCCTTTTTCACCCTCACTTAACTGCTCCCCAGTATCCGGATCAACAATTTCTATTAAAAAGTGGTCTGCCCAGATATGTACGCCACACTTTTCCGTACATTCTGTAAAAAGAGGACCACTGAGTTCAGAAGTTCCATAGACGTCGTAGGCATCTATGCCAACCTTCTCTTCTATCCTTTTTCTTGTCTCCTCACTCCAAGGTTCTGCTCCAAATATACCAAGCTTCAGTTCTGTTTCATCCTTCAAACTAACACCGTTTTTATACGCATACTCCGCCAAGTACAGCATGTATGAGGGCGTGCATGCGATTACAGTCGTCTTCAAATCTTTCATCAATTCTATCTGCCTCGCAGTATTTCCAGCGGAAGTGGGAAGAACTGTAGCGCCAACTTTCTCAGCAGCATAGTGGAATCCCAAACCACCGGTAAATAATCCATATCCGTAGGATATTTGAATTACATCATCTCTTGAAACACCACAGGAAACAAGACCCCTACACAGACTTTCAGCCCAGCACTCTATGTCGTTTGCCGTGTATCCAACGACAGTTGGTTTTCCAGTCGTACCACTCGAAGCATGAAATCTCACTATCTGCGAAATGGGCACTGCAAACATACCAAATGGATAGTTATCTCTCAAATCTTGTTTTTTTGTAAATGGCAGTTTGTGCAAATCTTTTCTTCCTGAGAAATCCCATGGATTTACACCGGCTTCCTTAAATTTCCTGCGATAAAATGCGGAGTGGTTGTAAACATTGTGGATAAGAGCTCTTAACTTCCTTTCTTGGTACTCTTCGATCTCTTTTTGAGGCATCCTTTCGATTCTTGGATTCCAGAACATGTATTGGGGTTTTCAGTGTGGTATTATTTAGTTTATCTATTTATCTATTCGCGGAGAGCAAAGTTTGAAATAAGGTTCGAAATAATAACATTCGAAAACAATTTTAATCTGAAATAAATGTAAATTGATAATGAAAAGTGAATTGATGGAGGTTCTGAAAGTCATATCGAACAATAGAATAGAGCTAATAAAATGTCTGACTGAGCCGAAAACACACACGGAGATATGCAGAACCTCCAACCTCTCACCTTCTACAGTTTCCCGATGCCTTAACTTACTTCAGAAGTACGGTATTGTTAACAAAAACGAAGACAAGTACGTGTTAACTGGAATAGGTTACTTTCTTATGGATTACTTAGACAACCTAAATGAAGTTGTGGAGTTCGATTTCTTGAAGAAGTCATCCCAATTTGCCAAGTTTATACCGGCAGAGCTTAAGCCGGGTATCGTAACACTCAAAACTGCTGAGAAGTTTGAAAAACCGTATGAAGTGGTACCATATGCTTTAAAGGATTTTGAAAGAATGCACTCCTACGCTTTGTTTGCCGATGGTATTGTTGCTGAAGAACTAATCAGGCTTGTATGGATTAAGTGTATGGGTGGTGTGAGAGTTAGAGCAATAATGCTCTCAAGGTCGTTTAAGAAAAAAATAACGACTGGAGTGAAAGTTATAAAAATGATGGAGGCAGAAGGATACAGTTCCTCTGAAGTGATATCAGCTCTGAGAACCAACCTTAAAGTGAAAGTAGCGGAACTTCCGATACAGCTTGGGATTCTGGATGGAAAGGTCGTTTACTTTCAGGTTATGCCGGATAACACACTCGAATCTCCAGCATACATAAGCAGAGACAGAAAATGCATTCTGTGGGCTGAAAACTTATTTGAACACTGCTGGATTGTTGCTGATCCGGCAGACTACGTTTCCAAACTTGAGAAAAATCTATAGTTAAAAGTCTATATACGAATGATCAGGAAATAAATTTATATAGGGTATATACTATTTCCACGGCTGTCTATCGATACAATACAGGGACCGAATTTTTCGACTTCGAGAACGTAAACAGCTTCAGCCATTCCAAGATCTTGCCAGTAAACTTTTTTTATCCTCTTTATACTCTCAGCTGCTAAGGCTCCAGCTCCGCCGGGAAAAGATAGGTAGCATCCTCTACCTTTGAGTAGATCGACAACTTTCCTACCCATACCGCCTTTTCCTATTATAACCGGGCAGGAGCTCTCTCTTAACAGCACCGGTGCGTATGGATCCATTCTTGCAGAAGTTGTCGGACCTGCGGATACGATTTTACCATTTTTCAGGAGAGGCCCACAGTGATACACCGGATGCAAGAACATTTCTTCTGGTACATCTTCTATCCTCCCATCTTTTATGAGCTTTACAACTCTCATGTGTGCTTTATCCCTCGCTGTAACAATTGTGCCTGATATATATACAATATTTCCGACTTCAAGCTGTACGAAGTCTTCACAGTTTCTAACATCCATAGCTTACACCCCCTTTTACAGAACTGCAAAAGCCCTTCTGTTAGCCCAGCATTGTACGTTCACAGCAAGCGGGAGAGATGCAGTATGACAGTGTGCAATTTCAACCAGCACCGATAGTGCTGTAGTTTTTCCTCCAAGTCCCATAGGCCCTATACCCAGCATGTTTATTCTATTTAAAATCTCTTTTTCAAATCTGTTCATCTTTCTAACATCTCTAAGCAAAGCCCTTTTGGCTAAAATTGTACTTTCATCAAAAGTGCCACCAATCCCAACACCAACAAATACGGGGGGGCAGGGTTTTCCACCAGCTTCTCTTACCACATCTACAATGAAATCGACCACTCTCTCAGAATCTCCTGGTAGCAACATCATCTGCTTTGACACGTTCTCACTTCCTGCACCTTTTGGCATTACTGCAATGGTTACTTCATCTCCTTCCACAATTCTGCAGTGTACAATCGGCACATTTAATCCCGTATTATCTCCCGAATTTTCTCTGGTTAGTGGATGAACAGCGTTTGGTCTTAGGGGGATTAACTTGGTAGCTCTGGAAACAGCCTCTCTTGAAGCCTCGTAAATATCGAATTTCAGCTCAGCATCTCTTCCCACGTCAAGGAATATTATGGGTATTCCAGTATCCTGACACATCGGAATGGAATTCTCCTTTGCCAGTTCAACATTTTTCAGAATAGATTGCAGAATTAGTTTTGCAGTTCCCTCTTCTCTTTTCTCGGCATCCCTTATAAGTTCCAGAACATCCTCTCCCAGCTCAGTTTCTGCTTTTCTGAGCAATTCTATGAGTGTATCCACAAATTCCCTGCGAGAAACCATGTTGTAAAGTTGCTTCATCAGTCTTAATTCTTTTCAGTCAGCAACCACCAACAAAAACAAAACACTGATATACTCTACAAAAAACTGCTATTGTGTTAAGTGTTAACGAGCTTGCGTTCTCTATAGTTGAGGAGATGCTCGATTACAGAGAAGAGTATGAAGAGGAATACAGGATAGCATTTCATAAACTTGATAATGGAGCTTGGATTGTTGACTGTGGTGTTAACGTTACGGGAAGTATTAACGCTGGAATCTTATTCTCTGAAATATGCATGGCTAACCTTGCTGATATAGATGTTGGGCTTGAACACGTTGATGATACACCGATGATGTTTGTTGAAGTAAGAACTGACAACCCGGCTTTGGCTTGCCTCGCATCTCAGAAAGCTGGATGGAAGATAAAAGTTGGAGACTACTTTGCAATGGGTAGTGGACCTGCAAGAGCTCTGGCTTTGAAACCAAAAGAAACCTATGAAATGTTAGACTATGAGGATGATGCAGAGTATGCAGTAATAGCACTCGAATCTGACAGTCTTCCAGATGAAAAAGTAATAGACTACATAGCCAGAGAGTGTGATGTAGAGAATGAAGATGTTTATGTCTTAGTAGCTCCAACATCCTCCCTGACCGGGTGCATTCAAATTTCTGCGAGAATAGTTGAAGTAGCGCTTTACAGACTTGCAGAATTGGGATTTGATGTAAAAAAAGTTATTTCAGGGATTGGATACGCCCCAGTTTCTCCAGTTATGAGAGACAGTCTAAGAGCGATGGGTACTACCAACGATTGCCTGATTTACTGCGGGAGCGCAATTCTATATACAGTGTTTGAAGAGGATGAGATGATGAACCTTGAAAAACTCGATTTGACTTCAGATAAATCACCTTCCTACGGGATGCCTTTTTACATGTTATTCAAAAAAGCGAACTACAACTTCTACAACGTAGACCCATCGTTGTTTGCTCCAGCAAAACTTGTCATTGAGAACATGGAAGGGCACTACGTGGAGAGCGGAAAATTAAACTTTGATGTTTTATTCAGGTCAATAGGTTTAAAGTAGGTGAGTTTGATGAGCGAAGAAATTGTTAGGGATCTGGCTCTGGCAGTGTTAATGATAGTTTCTGCAATACTGCTAACTACAGAGTGGCTCTCGGCTTATAACATTTTTAATCCGGTAGTGGTCTTCTTTGCTTTTCTATTTACACTGTCTCTTGGTGCGCTAATACTCAGTCTTGTAATCAGAATTCAGAATCTAATGGAAGAACTTGAGAGTGCAAAGAGAATAATATCAATGAGCTCAGCTGAGATAGAAGAAAGAGTGGATTTAAGACTTAGGGAACATCTCAGGGAAATTGAAAGCAGGATTGAATCAATAGAACGAAGAATGTACAAGTAGAAAAACGTGGAAATTAATCTTAAAAATATTTATGGAATAATTAAATCATCTTTTTAGTTTTTCCCATTTGTATAGCTCCACAACTTCTGCAAGAGTTCTGCCTTTTTCTTCTATTTCTCCTCTTATTCTTTCCTCATGTTTTCTTACTTCCAGAGCTCTTTTGGCAACCTCATATGCTCTTTCTGATGGTATGACCATGACACCGTTATCGTCAGCCACAATCCAATCTCCCGGTCTGACTATTATCCCGCCACAATCTATGCTAACTCCTATTTCACCAAATCCTTTTGGCTCTCCAGCGTTGGGCACCTCTTTTTTTGCAAAAACAGGATAACCAATGTTCCTTATGTCGTCAACGTCTCTTACAGCTCCATAGATTATTACTCCTGCAACACCTTTGTTCATGCAACTCCTTGTTGCCAGTTCTCCCCAGAC
>QNXS01000003.1 GCA_003978865.1 Archaeoglobus sp.
ATTGTGTCTACGGGGAGAAAGGGGGAAGCTATGATGAATACTTTAAGGAATTTCTTAGCTTGATAAATTGTTGTAAATACTTTAATCATTAGGATCACTAAGATAATAGATGCAAAAACCTAACAGTTTAACTTTAGAAGGATTAATAAGTTTTTACATTTAAAGAATTAGTGATGTAGGATACAATGAAATAGAAGAAAAAAATTTATGCAACTATCTTACTGGCGATTACTTTTTGAATTAGGTTATTTTTAACTCCATTCTAACAACAATCCAACAAGCTTGTTAATTTTATAGACAGCTAAAACCTGATTACACGAGAACGTAATAGTGAGATTACAGCGAGAGATACAAGAAGAAATCCAATGATTCTGAGAAAAGGTCGTAAAGAGGTTGAAGAAAGATGGGATAAGTTTTTAACTTTAATATCAACTCCTCTAACTTATTTTCTTGAGAATAAAATGAACGAAAATGAATGAAAGGATTACAATTCTTCTACTGCCAAACAAAACCAACATAAAAACCAACATATACTTTAACATAGGATATAGAACATAGAACATAGAACCAACACAGAATGATACACGATATACACGATAAAAATTAAGGAGATACTGCTATTCCTGTAAGGGGTATAGATATCTTAAAGCATCCAAGAAGTGAGGAGGGAAGCTAATTAAGAATTCCCAATGAAATGTAACGAACGTATAATTACTATATAATAAAATAAAAAAATTAAATTTTAATCTATTATATTATTTACTATTAGACTGGTGAAAGGCTCTATCGGAAATTTATCTTGAGCTATCTCCAGTGAGAACTGACACAAGGGACAGAGCGTGGCAATGCAATCAGCTCCGCATTTTTTAGCCTCCAGAACAATACTCACAGCTCTCTTCTTGAATGCATCTGAATCCGTCAAAAGCAGCGGTCCACCACAGCACTCAGTTTTTGCTTTGAAATCTACAACTTCAAATCCAACTTTTTCCAAGAGCGACTCGAAAATACTTGGATTTTCAACATCATCGTTTATACCAAGTTCTGGAGGTCTCAAAATCTGACACCCGTAGTATGCTGCAACTTTCAGCTTGCTGTCAACTGTAATCTTCTTAGATAGTTTGCTGAAAATCTCGACTACATGAAAGACGCTTGTATTACCTTTGTACTCTCTGTTTATGGAAGCTAATACAGCATTAACTTCCTTAAGTTTATCTTCATCTTTAAGCTTGATACTCGCTTTTTTCAGGTTCTGATAGCAGGCCGGGCATGTTGTGACTATGTCAGCTCCAATATCCTCAGCAAGAGCAAGATTTCTTGCATTCATCGCCAGCCATATATCTTCGTTGTATTCCTCAATTACGTGAGTTCCGCAGCAGTTGAATTCAAGACACGAAACATCAAGATCAAGCTTTCTCATCAATTCTAACGAAGTTTTAGCGTACTTCATTCCGGAACTCTTGGCTGAACATCCGGGGAAGAAGGCAAGTTTCATGCCGGCACACCCTCGGTTATTGTATTTTCAGATTCTTTTTCAACTTTTACATTAATACTTTTTTCAACTTTTAATTTAGAACCCTCAATAATAGAAAAAATCTTTGATACTTCTTCTGCACAGGGACTTTTCTTGGGTATACTTATTGTTTTTGACAGTCCCCCATTTTTAATAGAATTTTTGAGTGATGACACAACTATTGAAAAATCCATCATCTTACCGGACTTCATGAGCTTTAAGAAGAATACAGCTTCATCAAGCTCCCCATAACTTCTAACAGTTTCGACAAACGCCTTAACATGTGCCGGAATTTTGCCCTTTCTTATATGTTCAGCTCTCATTTCTGCTAAAACCTCGTATGGCTTGACATCCTTTGGGCATCTATAACACTTAAAACACGTTGCACAGAGCCAGCAAAGTTCCGAAATTTTGCCTTTTTCGAAATAATCAAGTACCATTCTTCTTGGGTTAAATCTACCGCTATCGTCAACACTTGCATATGTACAGTCAGCTGTGCAAGTTCCGCACTGGTAACACTTCATGAGTTTAATTACCGCTTTCGAAATTTAACATTATCTGTCGTTGAAATTACTGAGCATTCATAACGCTTGTCACCTTTTTAGAGGATGAACACGATTTTAAGTCGTCATGCGACGTGGCAAAATATTAAATATTGCAGACCATTCCACATGCTCAATGATGAACATTTCCGAGTTTAAAGGGAACGTTTTCGTAATAAAGAGGGTTATTGATGGAAACACCAAGAGAAAGCTTACGTACGATCCATCACTCTGCTTTGGTTGTGAGTTGTGCAGTACCGTCTGTCCCCAGAATGCGATAAAGTTGTTTCCTCTGGCGTACATGTTTATAGGAAGACCGAGAGTGAGAATAGATAGTAAAAATTGTATTTTATGCGGAATCTGTTCTGAAATCTGCCCTTCAGGTGCATTGAAGGTTGAAGGCGCAAGGATAAGGCTGAAGAAGCTATTCTTCGCTGATTTTGAATGTGAGGATTGCAGAATATGCGTTGATGAGTGCCCTTGGGATGCAATAAAAGAAGTTAAGACTGAAGGAAAGAAAACAATAAAGGAGTGGGTGGAAGAACAGTGTATATTTTGTGGAAGATGCGCAAAATTCTGTCCGGATGATAAAATATTCGTTGAAAAACCGATAAGTGGTGAGGTTATCATAGGAGAGGACTGCAAATTTTGTGGGGTTTGCAAAGATATCTGCCCTTCACATGCAATTAGTTTTGATGGCAGGAGGATGATCGTTGATATGGATATCTGCATACTGTGCGGGGCTTGTAAAAATGCCTGTCCAACAAAGGTGATTGAAATAAGAAGAAACGAAGTTAGAATAGAAAGTGCATACTATCCGTGGTTCTCACAGCACGAAAAAGCCCTAAAAAGCATAGTAAGAGAGGTGTAGTGGATGGCCATTCAGGTTCAGGATGTTAGAATAGAGATAATAGTTCATGAGGAGAGGTGTATTGGTTGCGGCAACTGTACTGCAGTATGTCCGGTAAACAACACAGTTACAATGAGGGTGGAGAGCGGAAAACTAAAAAGTGGTTTTCTTTGTGAAGGGTGTGGTCTGTGCGTTAAAGTCTGTCCATTTAACGCCCTTGAGCTTGTTGTGGAGGCACCCAAAGAACCTGAAGAAATTGAAACGCCCGAAGTAAAGAGAGAAGAAGTAGAAGCAGAAGTGGTTGAAAAAGAGCAAACCCATTTAGAAAAATTGGAAAAAAAAGAAATAAAAATAAAGAGGTTTCCGGACTATATTTCAGAATGGTTTTCAACCGGATTACTAAGGAGAATGTTTGAAGCAAGCGGAGATATAAACGTCCCTGAAGTTATAAAGAAATTTGAGAAGGCGGGTGATATATTTTCACTTCTTTACATGGAGGTTATTGGTAGAAAACTATGCTCTCTCTGTGGAGCATGTATCTCTGCATGCCAAGAGGGTGTGCTCAGGATAACAGTTGATGGAAAACTGAGCTACCCCCATCTAATTGAAGAGTGCAGAAACTGTGCTTCCTGTCTGCTCAAGTGTCCGAAAACAGATTACTTCAAACTCGAAGAGAGTGAAGATGAACTTGGGAGTTATATAGATATAATTTCTGCAAGAAGAGCCGGAAAGGGAGATGAAAAAAAAGCTGGAGCTGCAACAGTTCTACTGAAATATGCTATGGAAAAAGAGATCATAGACTGTGCAATAGTTGTTGGAGATGAGCCATCTATTGTCACAAAACCGGAAGAACTTGAAAAATTTGCAGGAATAAAGTTCGTCGTTGCACCCACTCTTTCCCTTCTAAAAGAGGCGATAAAAATGGGATACAGAAAAATAGCTGTTGTTGGAGTACCATGTCAAGCTAAGGCTGCAAGAAAGATGAAGATGCTGGGTAACGACGAGATAAAGCTCATAATGGGCGTTTTTTGTCCGAGAGGAAAACATCCGGAAAAAGAAGCTCTATCGTGTAAGGTTTGTAGGGATATGAGTGCTGAATTTGCGGATATATCCTTTGGAAATACTGGCTCCCAGAAGGGATGGAGAACTATAATCGTGAGAACCGAGATAGGGAAACAGATAGTTGATGGCGTTCTGAATGAGGGATTACTAAGAGTTGGCAGGGTGGATTTGGAGAAGTTAAAGCAGATGGCTGCAAGAAAGAAGTTTAGTTCAAGAAACGTTGGGTGATAGTGTGAATAAGGTTGCTGTGTTTGTCTGTCACTGTGGAAAGAATATAGCTGGAGAAGTTAACATTGAGGAAGTCGTTGACTACGCATCAACTCTGCCGGGAGTTGTAATCTCAGAGCATAACAAATACCTTTGCTCCTCCAGCGGTCAGAAGATGATAAAAGAGAAACTGGCTGAGTGTGATGCCAATGCTGTTGTTGTTGCTGCATGCAGTCCAAGAATGCACGAGAACTTGTTTAGGCAGTGCATAGAAGAAGTGGGATTGAATCCCTACATGCTCGAGATGGCAAACATAAGAGAGCAATGTTCGTGGGTTCACAAGGGCAGAGAGGCTACCGAGAAAGCTAAAGCTCTCGTCAGAATGGCTGTTGCAAAAGCGAGGTACCTTGAACCTCTCGAGAAGAGGAGAGTTTCCTTAATAAGAAAGGCGATGGTTATAGGCGGTGGTGTTACGGGCATTCAAGCTGCTCTGGATCTCGCCGAGCAAGGTTTTGAAGTTTACCTAATTGAGAGGGAGCCAAGCATAGGCGGTCACATGGCACAGCTTGATAAGACATTTCCAACTCTTGATTGCTCGATATGCATTCTCGGACCGAAGATGGTTGAAGCTTACAGGCACGAAAAGATACACGTCATAACTTATGCAGAAATTGAGAATGTCGATGGCTATGTTGGAAACTTCAGAGTCAGAATAAGAAAGAAGGCAAGGTTTGTGACAGATGCATGTACTGGGTGTGGTGTGTGTGCTGAACACTGTCCAGTTGAAGTTGACGATGAATTCAACTGCAGACTATCAAAGAGAAAAGCGATATACATTCCATTTCCCCAGTCAGTTCCCCTAAGATATACCATAGATCCGGATTCCTGCATTGGTTGCGGAATCTGTCAGGATGTCTGTCTGCCTGAAGCTATAGACTATGAGCAGGTGGATGAATTTGAAGAATTGGAAGTTGGAGCAATTATAGTTGCTACAGGATATGATCTGTTTGATCCTTCAAAACTGCCTGAATACGGATACGGTAGATACGAGAACGTTATAACAAGCTTGGAGTTTGAGAGGCTGATAAATGCATCAGGTCCCACCGGTGGAAGAGTTTTACTGAAAAATGGAGAAGAGCCCAAAAAAGTAGCATTTATCCAGTGTGTGGGTAGCAGAGGTGAAAGGGGAGAGTTGAGAAGATACTGCTCTGGCGTCTGCTGTATGTACTCTATAAAGCATGCAATACAGATAAAGGAGAAACACCCCGAAATAGACGTATGCATATACTACATGGATATAAGGACTGTGGGTAAGGGATACGAAGAATTCTACTGGAGAGCAAGGGAGATGGGAGTTAGGTTTGTAAGGGGAAGACCAGCTAAGGTAGAGGAAGTTGAGGAACCATCTCCCGCAGGAAAGAGGCTAAAAGTTGTGGCTGAAGACACACTTACCGGAAGAATAATAAAGGAGAGCTTTGATATGGTAGTTTTAGCTCCAGCAATGGTTCCTGCCAGAGGAGCTGAGGAGCTGAGAAAGAAGCTCGGAATCTCAGCGGATTCCAGTGGATTTTTCATGGAAGCTCATGCAAAACTCAGACCGGTGGACACACCAATATCCGGAATTTACATAGCGGGATGCGCACATTCTCCGAAGGATATACCGACAAGTGTTGCACAGGGAAGTGCTGCAGCAAGTAGAGCCGCTACCTTACTGTCTAAGGGGGCAATAGAAGTTGACCCAATAACGGCATACGTAATTCCTGAGCTGTGTTTTGGATGTGGACTGTGTAAAGAGATATGTGACTTCAGTGCAATAGATATGAGCTGGGGTAAGGCTTACGTAAAACCAAACTGTATGGGGTGTGGTGGATGTGTTGCTGCATGTCCGACTGGAGCTTTGCAGATGGGTTGCTTTACAGATAGACAGATAATAGCTCAGATAGAGAACGCTTTTGATGGTAGCGAAAAAAGACCGAGAATTCTCGCATTTCTCTGCAACTGGTGTAGCTATGGAGGTGCAGATTCGGCTGGGCTTGCAAGGCTGAAATATCCGGCAAATGTCAGAGCTATAAGGGTAATGTGTTCTGCGAGAGTGGACCCAGTATTTGTTCTTAAAGCTTTCCTGAATGGAGCTGATGGAGTTATAGTTGCCGGCTGTCATATCGGTGACTGCCACTACCTCACAGGAAATTATAAGGCAAAGAACAGAGTTGAAAAGTTGTGGAGAATGCTTGATCAGTTCGGAATAAACAGAGAAAGATTACTTTTAAAGTGGATATCTGCAAGTGAGGGTGAAAAGTTTGCAAAAACAATGAGAGAATTTACTGAGAAGTTGTCAAAGCTGCCTCCAGCAGAGAATGAAGTTGAGAACCTAATTAAGTTCGTTGAAGAAGTTGAAAAGGAGGTAAGAGCCGAAAAGAGATTCGGAGCAGTTTAGTTTTAACCTTTAGTTTTAACCTTTTTTAGTAACTTTTTAGTACCATTGTTTTAGTTTTAGAAGTTGAACTCATGGTTATTGATGTAAGCTAATTCTAAGCTAATTCGAAGCAAAATGCTTTTAAACAAGCTAAGTAGAGAGTAAACCTGCTTGGGCTCGTAGCTCAGCCAGGCAGAGCAGCGGCCTTTTAAGCCGCTGGTCGCGGGTTCAAATCCCGTCGAGCCCGCATCCATACTTTAATGTATCCATATTTTAAACACCCAAAGTGAAAAAACGTTATAAGTTTAACATGGAAATTGAAATATGGCACTAACGTTTCGTGAGTTTGCTGAATTTTGCGATTCTATTGAGAAAATCTCGTCTACCCTTGAAATGACGGCAAAAATTGCCGGGTTTTTGAGGAAGATCGAGGATGACAGGGATCTATGCGATGTCGTGCTTTTTCTAAATGGAAGAATTTATCCGCCTTGGGATGAGAGAGAAGTTGGAGTAGGGATAGGTCTTGTCTATGAAGCTTTAAAACTTGCTACCGGGGCTGAAAAAGCGAAAATAGAGAATTTGCTTAGAGAAACAGGAGATCTCGGAAAAGCAGCAGAAATGCTTGTAAGAAAGAGGAAGCAATTAACTCTTTTTCAAGTAGAGTTAACAATTAGAAAAGTAAGAGAAATTTTTGATATCATGAGTTCATTAACGGGAGAAGGAAGTCAAAAAAGGAAAGTTAGGTTGTTAGCTGACCTTTACGTATCTTCAACTCCGGTGGAGGCAAGATACCTAACAAGACTTGTACTTGGAGAAATGAGACTTGGTGTTGGTGAAGGTATAATGAGGGATGCTATAGCAAAAGCTTGGGGTGTAAGCAGTGAACTTGTTGAAAGAGCTTATATGATCACCAACGACTTCGGTAAAGTTGCAGTTGTTGTTAAAGATATGGGGAAGGAAGGTCTTGAGAAGTTGAAAATACAGCTCCATATACCGGTAAAGATGATGCTCGCTCAGGTTGCCGAGGATGTTGACAGTGCAGTTAGGGAGATGGGTGAAGTTGCTGTAGAGTGGAAGTTTGATGGAACAAGAGTACAGATTCACTGGGGTGATGGTAAAGTTACAATATTTTCAAGAAGGCTTGAAAACGTGACAAGAGCTCTGCCGGAAGTTGTGAGTGAAGTAAAAAAAGCTGTAAAAGAAGGAGTCATTCTTGATGGAGAAGCTGTTGCTATGAAGGAAGGGAGACCGATGCCCTTCCAGCAAATTCTAAGAAGGTTTAGAAGGAAACACGATGTGGGAAAAATGCTCGAAAAAGTGCCTATAAAAGTTTACTTATTCGATGTACTTTTTGCAAATGGTGAGGAAACGATAGATCTGCCCATGAGCGAGAGGAGAACAATACTCGAAAGTTTAATTGGAAAATCAGAGATTGTTCTTCTTGCAGAGCAAAAAATTACAAAAAGTGTTGAGGATATAGAGGATATATACCATCAAGCCCTGAATGCTGGGCATGAAGGAGTTATGATGAAGAATCCGAAATCACCGTACATTCCGGGAAAAAGAGGGAAGCACTGGTTAAAACTCAAGCCTGTTATGGAGAACCTTGACCTTGTTGTTGTTGGGGGAGAATGGGGTGAGGGTAAAAGAAGCCATGTTATAAGTTCTTACGAGCTTGCGTGTTTGGATGAACATGGAAGATTTCTTAGGGTTGGAAAAGTTGCAACGGGCTTTACCGATGAGGAACTTGAAGAACTGACAGAACTGTTTAAATCTTTAATAGAATATCAGGAGGGTAAGAAAGTTAGGTTCAAGCCGTACTATGTTTTTGAAGTAGCCTATCAGGAAATTCAGAAAAGTCCAAAATACGACAGTGGTTACGCTTTGAGATTCCCGAGATTTGTCAGGCTGAGGGATGACAAGAGCATTGATGAAGCAGATACAATTGAGAGAATAGCAAGATTGTATGAAGTCCAGTTTAGAAGTAAGAAAGTTTGAACGTTAGAAAGTTTTGAGCTCCCCGTTTATTACTTTATCAGTTATTTTTGTTGTATCTTCAAGCCACATCTCCACAACCTCTCTGATACTTCTGCTCATCTTATTAACTTCGTAACCTTTTTTAGGGATAACCTGAATGCTTAGGGCTCTTGGCTCGTTTATAGGTTTCCCTATCTGGCTTAGTATTCTTACGTATATCTCTTCTATTCCCTCAATACTCTCAGCACAATCTCTGGCTATTATGTTTGCAAGCAGGTTGTATATTTTACCAACGTGGTTTATTGGGTTTTTACCGCTTGTAGCCTCCATGCTCATCGGTCTTCCGGGAGTTATAAGCCCGTTACATCTGTTTCCTCTTCCAACACTTCCATCATCACCATTTTCAGCAGAAGTTCCAGTCACCGTTAGGTAGTAGCACCCAGTTTCATAACAGTCAGCAGAATTGATGAAAACTTCGACATCTCTGTCGGTATATTCGGAAGTTATATCTTCTATCCAGTTCTTCATTTCGCTTTTTAGCGAGTCATACTCATTCAAACTCGATATATACTCCCCTATGAAAGCACAGGCAACAGTTAGCTTTATTTTATCTTTCTCTCTGAGTCCCATCACTTTTACATCTTCCCCAACTCCCGGGTTCTTTTTCCTGAATTCGTTGTATATCCTTCTCTCGACATTGTAAACAAGGTTTTCAGTCTCACTTAGTGGTGCATAGCCTATACCAAAGGATGTATCGTTTGCAAGTGGTACTTTTCCTCTTCTGAACACATCTTTCAAGTCTGTACTTCCCTCTCCAAGTTTCACGTCAAACACTACATCACTTTCAACATCAAGATGGTGCATACACTGCTTCACGTATCTTTTTGCAGCTCTAAGTGCTATTCTATCTGCAGGTATGTAACTTCCCTCAAACTCTTTGGTTGCCCTTCCAACAAGTAGTATGTATATGGGCTGAATTACTTCTCCTCCACCAAATTCAGGCTTTGCCCTTCCTGCCACTATCTGGGTTTCATCAGTATTGTGGTGTAAAACAGTTCCAAGTCTTTTCATGTATTCCTGACTTAAAGCCCTGCTCATCGCTTCAGCTATTCCATCAGCAAGGCTGTCTGGATGTCCAACTCCTTTTCTCTCTACTATCTCAATGTCCTGCTGTTCTATTGGTGTGTGTGCTATTTCTTCAATGAATATATTTGGCATTGTTCCACCTGAAAAATATTACTTGTAGTTTTCGTCAACAACTTCCACTATATCAGCTTTTATCAAAGCCCTGCCTCCGGTTGGTTCAGCAAGAGTTCTTCCGCAAACGAGACACTTAACTACTGTTGAGGCATGGTCGAATATTATTTGAACGTTTTCACAGTCCGGACATTTAACTTTTACAAAGTGACTTTTTTTCTGCATAACAACCACCTGTACCTGTAAATCAAGTTACTTTTCTACTATTTCAAATCTCTTTGCTCTCCATGTGGGGCGATGATAGGCTTTCTTGCATACGGTGCATCTAAATCTTATATTTACTCTCTTGGTTGGTTTGTCTCCTCCGGGAACCTTGCTGAACTTGCCAAGATTTCCAACTTTACCCCTTCTTCTTTTTTGCCTGTTAATCCATCTAAGAGAACTCTGCCTCCCTTTGCTGACCTTCTCAACCTCATGAATCGTATGCTTGCCGCAATACTTGCAGAAAGTCTTAACCTTCTTTGGATACTTCATTCACAACACCTCATCTCAAGACTTATCTCTTTATCTCAACAACTTCCGCAGCACCTCCCTTTATCAGGGCATTAGCGTTAAGTGAGGGGAGTGATACCACATCTTCTTTCCTCAATTTATATGTTTTTCCGTCAATTCCTTCGAATTCGACATTGTCCAATATCCTTACTATTCTGTAAGCATCAGGTTCATCAGCAACCTCTTTCTCCCCACTTTTCACACTGTGACCATAGAGAACTTCATCCCTAAACGAAGAAATAACATCAACAAGGCTTCTATAAAAAAGCACTTCCCTGCTGGTTAAGTTGTCAAGTCCCTCTATACCGCTAACAGTTCCACAGACTTCAGCCCAAGCCGCTCTTATTATCTTTCCCGTTCTTTCTTCAAAAAGTCTTCTCTGTATCCTTCTTAGAGTTCTCAGCTCGTCATCTATTCTTTGAATTTCCTCATCGCTATTAGTTGTCTTTCTTAGTTTTTCAAGTTCTTCTATCTTTTCTCTCAACTCATCGTACAAAGTTTCTTCTACAACCTGTAGAGACTTTCTGCTTTTTTCAAGAAGTATCATCAGCTCTTCAATGTCCATATAACGCAATCCCCCTACATATCAAGAATATTGCTGCAAATTCGGGCAATCTTGTTTTCTCTCCGGGCTTGACTTTGATTTCTATATCACCGATCCTCAGTTTTGCAGGTTTCAAACATCTGACTTTAACTTTTTCGTCTTCAAAAGCAAGAGCATCTCTAAACGGGTCAAAATCATCAAGTTCATCTAAGTTGAGAGGTTTTACAACAAATCCTGTCTTTCCATGAAGGGAATTTGCAAGTCTTATGAGTCTGTGTGTATCTGCTGTAACGGGCTCGTCTATGTGAATTCTCATCAGTTCAATGCAGGAGTTGTAACAGTCTTCAAAAATTATTTTTTCTTTTTTCGTCAGCACGCTGGTATCACAGGATGAAATTCTTTCTAAGGTCATCCTATTCAGCTTTTTACTAAGTCTTTTGATGGAATCCTTCCTCATTTTAACCTCCTTTTTTTTCAATTTCAGTAGCATCAGCTTTGCTGCACATCTGCAGAGTCTCAAACCCTGAGTTGAGTTTTTACTGCTAATTCTGTTTAATGTGATATAGTTCACGATCTCTCTTCTCTCCGCTGAATCAAGTATCAGAAATTCTCTGTCGTGAACATGTATATGGTAGCCCCTACTTCCAGAAAAAACAAGATTCATATCTTTAACTCCAAAATCTCTTTCAAGTATCTCATAAAGTCTTCTTATCTCTTTTTTTGCTATTTCCAAAGATTTTTTCATATCCTGAAATTCATTACCTGTCTTTTTAAAAGGAATGTGATCCGCATCTATATCAAATATTAAATCAGCTTTAATCCATCCTTTATCTTCCATTTTATTCTCTCCCGGCCTTTCGTAGTAAGCTGAAGAATGATAGGCGTGAAGTGGTGGGATAGATGTAATGTAAGTTTTTAACTCTCTCTCACTGGAAAAGGATAGATGTCTGTGCATAACAAAGTTTGGGATTGCATTTATCGGTACAAATGCCCATTCTCTCATTGCACACTCTCTAACCTCAATCTTTGCCCTTTCATAGTACTCCCCGAACTTTTTCTGAAGATAGGCTTTTGTTATTTCCACGATTTCACCTATTTTTTATAGTTTTAGGACT
>QNXS01000018.1 GCA_003978865.1 Archaeoglobus sp.
TCCTGAAGCGGAGGCAAGGCTTTTCAGGGTAAAAATATGCATGAGATGTAATGCGAGAAATCCAATGAAAGCCAAAACATGTAGAAAGTGTGGATACAGAGGTTTGAGACCAAAATCTAAGGAGAGAAGAGGAAAGTAATCAGATAAAAAAGTTCATCCATTACTCACGATCTCAAAAGTTAATTTTTTTAAACCATATTGTTAAAAACAATAACCAAGTTAATAGATGGTAAGTCATGAAGTCCAAAAAATCTAAGAAGTCCAAGAAATCCAATCTTGACACCAATTTTGGTGTTTCCCCAGTTGTGGGGATGATACTGATTTTGGCAATAATAGCGGGGATTATGGCTATAATACAGACAGAATACGTTCCTAAATGGGACTACCAGAAAGAAGCTCAGAACTTTAACGTTCTAACTTCTGAAGCCAGCAGAATTCCGGAAATTCTAACATCAGGTGTAACTTCAACAAGCCTCCACATAGATGTTGGAGTAAACTATCCCCAGTACCCATTTTTGGTAAATCCTCTTTCAAGTTATGGAGTAATTGAAGTTATTCCCGAAAATGTCAGTATAAGTTACAAAGTTTACGACAATACAGTTAAAGAAAACTACACCTCCTCAGCGATAGTTATTAGACCTGTTTATCTGTATATGCCAGAAATAAATATAACTTATGAATACGGTGCAGTTATAGAATATGGAAAAAATTATGCAAAACCTATTATGTTAAATCAAATTGCCTTTTCAAGGAATGAAATAACATTGCCGATCGTCAACTCAACAAAAGTTTTGACGGCTGTAAAGACAATAAACCTTCACTTTTTCCTGCTGAGCAGGGGTGTAGGAAAAAAAGTTTACAACCTAACAATCTCTTTCAAGACACTCTACCCCAAGCTGTGGAAGAGTAAGCTGGAGAAAATTTACAACGATAGTCTTGCTAAAATTAGCGTTTCTGGGAACGTGGTTACTGTAAGATTCAAAAGCGCTATGATTGTTTCCATTCCGGCATGGTGTATGTACACAAAACCTGTTTCAAGCAGAACTTCAACTATGCAGGTTTCAGCAGTAGTCACTCAGCCATCGCAGGTATACTTAAATCCACAGGGAAGATCATCCATAACGATTCAGGTTCTCGATAAATACGGAAATCCTGCAAGTAACGCCAGCGTAAGAGTTTGGGTTGCCAACACCAGTGTCTGTAAACTGTTAGTTAACAATGCCCTCGTAGATTCGCTGAACACGACTACTGGAATAGATGGTTTGAGTGTAGTATACATTGAAGGGTTAAAACAGGGCAATACAAAGATATTTCTGCAGTCAGATATACCTGCAACAAAGGGAGGTTACAACTTAAGTGTTGTTCTTATCAACGTAACAAAGAAAGCTGGAGTCGGTAGATATACAATAGACATAATTCACGCTAATGGTAGTTTGGTAGGATACTATGGATACGGTCGTTGCTGTCGTTGCTGGAATTATTACAATGTGTACAGCTATGATATTCTTGCTTCCGTATCTCCAAAACCCGACAAATTTACACCGGTAAATGTTTATTTCCTAAACAATAGTGAAGGTGTACTGATACAAACAACAGAATTTTGTAATTCATCTGGATATGTGCATGTTAGTATAACTGCTGGTGTGTATACTACATACCCTCTTGATGATTCAAAGGTAGTACCTCCCCAATACTTGGTAGATGAAAAACCGACTGAGGTTGTAGTATCCGTTGGTGCAAGCAGTACAAGTAAACAAATAAACTACACTTAAACTTTTTAGAACTTAACATTTTAGAACGTTCAGAATTCTTTCAAGAATAACTCTTTCATTCTTCTTTGATTTCATGTACATTTTCTTAATTATAAGCTCAGGTGTGCTTCTACCGAGCTTTCCGAAAACTGGTTGTCTGTCAACTACAAGGTTGAAGTTTTCATCAAGTCCCTTAGCTTCTATACCATCTACCCTTGCAAAAGGCAACTCCTTTCTGAGTTCTTTTCCAAGATGGCTAACAGCAACAACGTAGTGTCCTCTCTCATAGGCTATCTTCAGCAGTTCAGCCATTATGGAAACAGCAGCACCCGGCTCAGTTATAGCCTCAAACTCATCTATTATTATTAAGTTGGTGCCACCCGCAACAACAGCCTTTACAAAAGCTTTCACAGCATTCTCAAAAGCACCGGCACCAGCAATCTTTTTTTTCTTAAAGAAGTATACGCCATCAAAGATTTTTATCCATGCCCTTTTAGCTCGTACCGGTAACCCCATCTGTCCCATTATCTGTATCTGTGCAATAAGTTCAAGCAACGACGTTTTTCCACCGCTGTTAGCTCCAGTTAGTATTACAATTCTACCATCCGCTATATCTGAGCTACCAACAGAGTACGTTATTGGCTGAGGTTTGTCAATGAAAAGATGCTCGCCTTCAACAAAAGCTGTATAATCTGCAATTTCAGGAAAGGATTTACCAACTCTTTTCAAAGCTGAGGAAAATTCAATATCCTTCGCTATATTCACTTCCCTGATAAACCCTTCGAAATTCTCAACAATCATATCAGCTGTATTTCTACAAATTCTGTAAAGTTCAATTCTTGTTTCTCTTTCAATCTCCTCAGATATTTTCTCGAGCATTCTTTCATTAACTCTTACGGGATAAGTCAGGGTGAAAAGTCCTGAAACTTCAACACCAACTAACTTTCTGAGTTTCTCTTCACTCCTGATTACATTTTCAGCTATTATACTCTCCACCTCATGGACTGGAAGACTTGAGGTGTCACCTCTCATTATGTCAAGTATGCTCATACCTTTAAGCGTTAGCTCAAAATCGGCAATTTCTCTCTCTATTCTGTCGTTAAGCTCAGATAGCTCTCTGACTACAAGTTCCTCTATCATCGAGCTATCTCTCAATTTTTTAAAGAAAGATTCTGTTTTTCCTGCAGCAGAAATTATAGACTCAATACTTGTTGCATCAACACCGCATTTTTTGAGAAAATCACGAAAAATTAGAAGATTGTTGATTGCGGAAAGAAAAGCCTCAACAAGTTTTTCTGGACATACAACTCTGCATACATTCATAAATTCTCCAGATTTAATTATTTCAACATCTTTACAGCTTAATTCCACAAAGGAGTTGCCGACAAACACACCGTTATCTGAAGAACTTTCTGCTAAGAAACCGAGCTTTTTAAGCTTTTTAACACAGTTTGAATCACTCAAATAGATCGTTCTCAGATCCGGCTTTACACTAATGTTCAGTTCCGGCAGTTTCTCATTACAAACTGGAAGGCTCTTAAGCCAGTTTTGAAAATACTTTATTTTTTCAGCAGAGCTAACAGGTTTTAGCTTTTTGATTCTATCTTTTCCAGATCCTACTTCCCTCTCAATCAGATTTAATATCCTTCTGTATATTGTTCTTCCCTCTCCCGCAAGCCTCATTATATCACATTCCATTTAATACCCTATACATTAAACTTTAAACTTTAAACCTTTATGCTTCTGAGGTTTTACTTGATTTATCCGGAATCAACCTTTCTTTAGTCTTCTCAGAAAACTCCCAAATTCTCTATCGAATCGGATGACGGAATTGTAAAATTTCTGAAAACATTTATATTCTTCTACAATTAAATTACGTTAATGCTAATCGAACTACCAAAGCATGCGGAAATATTTGGATGCGTTAAAATCCATGAAATTCAAAAAGTACTAAAGTTTGAATCGGAGGCTTTTGAGAGCCCTCTGCTCAGAGGAATAACAAAAGATGAAATGGAGGAGATACTACACAAAATGGTTGTAGTTGTCCCGATCAAAGATGAGAAGCTTCATCTGCTTGATGGAGTTTTGAGGAGTATCCCCATTGGTTGTGATGTTATAGTTGTATCCAACAGTCAACGTGACGTGAACGATGTGTTCAGAATGGAAAAAGACATTATCTCCAATTTCCACAGAGTCACAAAACATCCAGTAACCATAATCCATCAGAAAGATCCAGGACTCGGAATGGCTTTCAAAGAGGCGGGATATACATCAATTTTAGATGACACGGGTTTCGTCAGGGATGGGAAGGCTGAAGGGATGATCATAGGGTTATCTCTTGCAAAAAATACAGGAAAAGAGTTTGTTTGTTTTGTCGATGCTGACAACTACATCCCCTGCTCAGTTAACGAATACATTAAACTTTATGCCACCGGTTTCATAATATCTCAATCTCCGTATGCCATGGTAAGGCTTCACTGGAAGTACAAACCGAAAGTAATGGAAGACAGGCTATACTTTAAAAAATGGGGAAGGGTAAGTGAAATAACAAACAGGTTTTTGAACATGCTCATATCAGTTCATACTGGGTTCGAAACGAATATAATAAAGACTGGAAATGCTGGAGAACATGGAATGACAATGAAACTTGCAGAGATTATGGCACATTCTACTGGTTACTCAGTGGAACCCTACCAACTCGTATATCTCTTAGAGGAATTCTGGAAAGGAGAACCAAAATTCAAAGATGCTGTTAATTCGGGAATAGAGGTATACCAGATAGAAACAATGAACCCGCATGTCCACGAAGACAAGGGTGATGTGCACATAAGGGAAATGCTCCTTGGTTCTCTCTCAACAATATACTACAGCAGACTTGCAAACGATGGATTGAAGAAAGAGATAGTAGAAGAGTTGAAAAAAAATGAAATGATAAAAAAGGACAAGGAACTTAGAAAAAATAGAATCCTTCCTCCGATAAAAGATATGAACATCGAAAAGTTTGTTGAGATACTTTTAAACCACTCAGAAACGCTTACAATGTTATCCCATTGAATAATTTTTGAGAAAAATGAGGGGCGTAAGGAAGCTTATTTTCACAGATATTGATGGAACTTTGCTCGACGAAAACTACAGTTGGAAGAGAGCTGAAAATACTTTGAGCAGGCTTAGGACAAAAAAGATACCTGTGATATTCTGCTCGGCAAAGACGAGAGCTGAACAAAAAGTACTGAGAAAAGAGATGAACATAGAAGACCCGTATATTGTGGAGGATGGTTCCGCAGTAGTGGTACCTATGGAGTGCCCGCTGTATGAGATTATAAACGAAAATTTGAATTTTCTGAAAAAGTATCAGGTGAAAATCAAGTGGGATAAAGAGATTTTAATAAAACTTGGAGTTGATTACAAAGAAATATTAAATTTCTTAGAATATATAAATAAAAATAAAAAATTTAATCTAAAGTTTTACGGGAACATGAGTATAGATGAAGTTGCAAAGGTTACGGGATTGAGTAAAAAAATGGCAAAACTGGCAATGCAGAGAGAATTTAGCGAAACAGTCGTAAGCTGGAACGATGAGGCTCTGAGGGTTATAGGTGAAAAGTTTACAGCCCTTTTAGGAGGGAAATTTGTTCATGTCTACGGTAAAAGGGCTGGCAAGGACAGATCTGTGGAAATACTTACCGGGCTTTACACAGCGCTTTACGGTGAAAAACCTGTAACATTTGGAATAGGTAATTCATATACAGACATACCGATGTTAAGAGTTGTTGATTTCCCAGCAATTGTTAAAAATCCAGACGGGTGGATAGATGCAAAAATAGGGTTATATAGAGCTAAGGGTATTGCTACTGATGGTTGGATCGAATTTGTTGAGGGTTTTGTGCTGTAGAATATCAAGTTCGAACAGGTTGCTCTGGCATTAAAGTTAAATAATAAATAAAAAATAAGAAAGGGTGAAACCACGTTCAAGCCGGGGTTGCCGAGTGGTAAGGCGCACGCCTGGAGAGCGTGTGGGCTTCGCCCGCGTGGGTTCGAATCCCACCCCCGGCGCTTCCTGTTTATTTGTGGATTTTGTAAATTTATGTTTATTATGTCTGATAATTTTTAATGGTAATAATAATTATCTGTTTCTTCAGATTTAAAAAGTCCTTGCTCTCTGTCTCCTATTTCATACATTATTTTATAGTATAAAACTATATTGCTTCTAAGTTTGTTTTTATTTTTTGATGCTATTCTCAATCTTACACTATATTTCGAAAAATTTTTGTAAGAAAATCGCACATTCGTAGTATGATTCACATCTTCCAGATATTGGGAAATCCAAAATCCTATAAAGAGAAGGAATTTGTAATCAAAGATACTGCCAAAAAATCACATTTATGCTCGGATGCACTTAGAAATTATTTAATTGAGAAAAGTGAAGACGTTAAACTGACTTTTTTTATTCCGGAAAGTCTCCTCATTAACGAGAACTTGGACGATCTAAAGGAAAAGTTAAACGAAAAAGGTTTAGTAGATTTTGATTTAATTATGATTCCTTCAGTTGGTGAGTATGGAGAGATAAAATACGTTACAGGTATTGAAGCAATCTCAACTACAATCTTACTGCACTTCATAAAAAATAGACCTGAAAAATTTTATATTGATGTATCAACCGGTTTTAACATATATCCTATAAACATGCTTGAAGCTGTTAAAAGATACCTCACCTACAGAAAGCTTGAGAGGATTCTTCAAGGCGATTGTAAGGTGGAAGCTTTTACAGTTTTTCCACCTCCAATAACAGACGCCTACAGCTATCCTGTAGAAACACAGCCAATAGATGTTAAAGTTTTCTTCTCACTGCCAAACGCAAATATAGATAAAATCGTTAAGAGAACTGAGCACACTTCAAAGATTGCTGAATTGGGAAAGAAATTCGGCAAGCTAAAGAAAGAATTCAGAAGGATGATCAATGAGCTTACAATAGGGATGAATGCTATCAAACTTAACGTTCCTCTTGCATTTTACGAAATCCTTGATACGGCAATAGATTCAAAAAAAGTTGAAGCTGAACTTATAAAATACGTTGAAGAGCTGTTAGAGCCAATTGGGGAAGGAAGTAAAATCGAAAGATTGCCAATCGATGGAGTTAATGTAGCAAACATGTTCTATTCAATCGCCCTATACAGAAGCATTCAGGAATTTAAAAGCACGTTAAATGAGCCAGAGATCGAAGAAATTTACAAAAACTTTTCTAAGGTTTACAGACTTAGTAGCCTTGGAGTAGGAGTAAACGAATATTTTCTTGAAAGAGATAAAGAGGATATAAAGATCCATGCAAAGAAGCTTAAAGATGGCGAAAAAGATCTTCTCGGGAATATAAAATATGGAAACCTAAGAAAGAGTTTGAATGCAAAGAGGAATTTCTTTGCACACAGCGGTTTTTTGGAGGAATGTACCTACGTAGAAGTTTCCAACGGGAAAATATACATTAGCTGGGACAAAGCAAAGATGAACGAAATCAGGAAATGGATTCTTTATCCTGAGAAGTTATAATTTTCTAACTTTTATTAACCCCAAACCTGACGTTCTACTTCCACCAACGTTCGAGTATTCGCCGAAATTTAGCAATCTTGAAGTTATCTTGGAGAATTCTTCACTATACGTATCCTCTGGAATGCTAAATTTTACATACCCGCTAAACCCGACAGCCCAGTTTCTCTTTTTAAGCAAAACTTTTTGAGTCTCTATTTTTAATCCAGAAACTGTTATTCCTCCTTTATCCAGCCAATCCCTGTAGTCTTTTGGAACTTCCGATAGAAATGCTGAGTAAATTCTTGCAAGACTTCTGAACATTAATGCTGGCAACGGTAAGGGGACAAATCTGTATCTGCCGTTGGGTTGCCTGAAGTAGCATGGAGAAATGAAGTCAACTCTGAATTTTTCAATTGGATTATCGAAAAGAGACTTTTCATCGCAGTATTTTACGATAACTTTCTTTAATGGATTTTGAACGGCTGTGAAGTAAACTTTGTCTGCTGAAATCAGATAATTCTTTAAAGCTTCTCCGATTTCAGGAATAAAAAATGTTATCGAGAAGTTGTATTCTTTTCCTTCTTCAAGTCTATCAACAGGTGTGTTATTTAGCATAACAGGAGTTACTGAGAAGGGAGCTATTGTCTTGCTTGAATGTAGTTTTTTAGCAAATTCTCTGTTCATTCTCGATAGCACCCAATAAACAAATCCCCTTACAAAGGCTCCAGAATACATTCGGAATCTCTTGCTCTCTGTAGCTTCAAACTGTATTGTTATCTTTACAATATCAGTCATGAATTGCTATCCATCCTAAGGGTCTATCGTCAAAAGTAACTCTCCTAATCATCGGAAAATTCCTGCTGAATCTTCCCGTTCCGGGATTCCTACCGAGTCCGAGCTTCTTTCTTAAACTTTCAGACTTTCTTAAACTTTCAAACTCTGGATGGGTTTTTAGCAGAGTTCCGATTGTTGACGAATACCATCCCGTTCCCCAACCGATCCTTAAAATTATCCCTTTAGCTTTTAAAACGTTTCTAAATTCATTTTTTGTCCTTTCTGGATACCTATTCGTTTCGGTTTTTACAATTTCCTCAGCAAACTCTCTGGTAGCCTCGCTTATAACATCGAAATCAAGTTTCTGATCCATGAAACTGAGTGTGTATTCGTCAATTCCCATATCAAGCTCAGCACTGTCACCATAATCAATGCACTCAACAAGCTGGCTGAAATTTCTCATGCCTAAGAACTTGATCTCGTAAACCTTACACTTCTCAAAAGGTGATGTATCCGTGATCTTCAAAACTCTAAAAATATCGTTTTTCGGATCATTCTCTTTAGGAGTGAGTCTGCTTTTCCTGAAAACAATATTCTCCAGTTCATCATCGAGCCTCGTTAATTCTTTTCTACCGATAAATTTCCTGTTCTCGATTTTCTGTTTAATTAACTGGATCGTTTTGTTGAGTAAAGATCTATCGTCCTTTACTGCTTTCCAGAGTAATGCTGTCCTGATAGCCCCTTTTATTGTAGAGCCAGGAATGTAGAGTTTTCCGTTAGTTTTTATATGCTTTAAAATCTCTCTTCTAACTTTATGACCTACAAACGGAACTTCATACTCTTTTATTTTTGATAGATCTTCAATGAAATCTTTAACTGAAGCATTACCTTTCGCAATCTCCTGTGCAACTTCAATGGGATTTGCTGTCTTCTCAACTTCTTGGAAGAATTTTAGTGCGTCAATAAAAACTACCCTATTTCCCACTAAAACAAAATCAACAGTTAGATAGTTGTCTCCAGAGCCAATGTGAACGGGTGTTAGTGTCTCAATTTTCATGATCTAAACCTCCGCTCTAATCAGAAATGACATACCGTTCAGATACACCTTATGTCCCACTTTCTTTGACAGATCGCTGTATGCAGTATCCAAATCCAGTAAATCGCCGTTCTCTTCCCCCTTAAATATTGTTCCCTCCGAAGCCATAATCACCTTTGGTTTTCTGAACGTGCCGTTTGGTGTGTTTATCCAACCGCTTCTCGTAATCGGCTTCCAGTATCTGATCTTAGAGAGGTCTGTTGGTAGCGTTAGGGATAGCGTTACGTAATTATCCCCGCCGTCTTTAAGTCTAAAGTCATCTACTTTAAATTCGAATTTTCCCAGTCCCCACGTCTTCTTTCCACCAATTCCCTCGTCTTCGAGATACTTTAGGGCAACCTCTATCATTTTGTCCTTTCCGCTAACTAAGAAATAAAGTCCCGATTCCCCCTCAAATTTAACACAGCTCAAGTAGTAAATACCTGAATTTGACGTTGTTCGATCGAGAACAACCTTCGGAATTTCCATTTTTTTCATGAAATCCACATCACTTATTTTCTCAGGTATATCTCCTGAAATGAGTTTCTCAAATTTGCTTTTAGCTAAAAATCTCTTCTTCCTAATATTTTGCGGTAGATTAGGCAAGTGAAGATTTGGAAGGTAATAAGAATCCCCTTTGAATGGAAAACACGATGTAATTAAGATTTCTCTGCTTCTGAACTTCTCAATGAATTCTTCGACATCCTCATTCATTTTGCTTAGAGCATTTGCTATCGCTCCGAAGAGGGTATCTGAATGGAGAATTGAGTCCGAGCTCTCCAAACCCAGTCCAGCAACTCCCGATCTTATCGGTGTTTTGAAATAAAGCTTTATCGCCTTCATAGTTTTCCAATAACTTCTTTTTCAGCTTCTTCTGGTCTGAGTTCACCGCTTACTATCGGTTTCTCATCAGCGTTGTTAAAGTAATAGTCCAAACCTCTTTCCACTATGCTGTTTATTCTGAACTCCACTTTACCGTATCCCCTTGATCCAGAACCGCCAATGTAATCGTCTTCAAGCATTTTCATGAGGTTGATAAGATTCTTGATGTCCTCCTTTTTCTCCTCCTCGTTTTCTACATTATATACAATCTCGAATTCGAACTCCGTTCCCGGCACAACTCTCTCCATCGGTCTCGGATTTGCCGCCGAGGTTATCCTATCTATGGCGGTTTCATATTTTATCTCAATGACGTCCTCTAAATTTCGCTTATCGTTCAGATAAGCATCTCTGAAAATGACTCTGGCAGGATAATTGCTATCTCCCGAACTTCCGAATAATCTGCAAATCTCACATGCTTTTGCCCCATCATACGTCTCGTGGACATGTATCCAAATCGGATTTTTTGACGTGCCGATATTCCTGTTCAAAAAGTATTTTGATGTATCTTTTTCACCTTTAGGTGGGGGACCTCTAAGTTCTGGAGAATACTCCAAAATTTTGCTTTTCTCAAACAAAGACCTCATCTTCCCCTTCAGCGAAGATCCGGGAATGTAAGGTTCTCCAGTGTTCGGATCTTTGAGAACTGGGTTGTCTATCCCACCAATTTCTATTGCTTCTGTCTGTGCACCGATGTGCAATCCCGTTTTGACTATTATCTTTCCTTTGATTATTACCTTACCGAAAATTGTTTCTCCCATTTCAATCCCTCCCTCCTAAAAGCTTGTGATAAGCAACAACAGCTTGCAAAAATGTGTGAACCCTATCATAATTCCCTTTGTCCGTCTTTGGAAGAACTTTGCTGAGAACTTCTGCAACGGGTTCTATTTCCCCCCTCCTCTGTCTACCCATAGCATATGCCAGAATATAACTAAGCTTTACAATATCTGAAGATACATCGGTTTTCCTCCTTGCTTCTCGGTAAATTCTATTAGACATGCTCAGGATTTTTCTTATTTGACTCATGGCAAGACCTTTTGAGACAGATTTAACTGCAACAGCGAAAGCAAGTTTCACTCATCAAGTTCAAAAAACCTCTCTGATTTGTCTTCTGGTTTTAATGCTTCGTATATTTTATTGGCTACCGTATTCTTACTTACACCCTGTTCCGTGAATTTTCTACTAAAAGCCACGAAATCCCCCTTCTCAAACAAATCTAAAAACACATCCAACTCAATCACCTCCTCTAACCGCAAAATCCACAATTCTTAGAGGAACATCAATGTAGTAAATATCCTGAGGTAAACCCTTACGAACCATATCAGCATCTCTAACAGCTATTTTGCCGATTACATCTATCCATCTCCTTGCCTTAGAGAGATAGTAGATAAGAAGGATTTGCCATTTGAAACCTTTAGGATTTTCAAGATACTCCTTTCTCGCATCAAGGATCCTTCTGATCAAGCTTCTTCGTATCCTCAGCTCAACTTTATTCTCATCATAGATTTTGGGAACGTATTCCTTCCAAACCCTTCTAAACTCCTCCCATTTGTAGGATTCCTTGAACACCACAGAATTGTTTTTGCTTGCTCTTCCCGCAAGTCTATCGAGTAGGAACACTCTTCCTTTAGACTTTATTTTCACCTTATCCCTACTGCATTCAATTATTCCTATCTCTTCACCCTCCTCTTTCGCTCTCTCCTCCCTCCTCCCAGTAATTTCAGCCATTCTGTAAAGCGGGAATTTCGGATCGAAGATGCCGTATCCTGCAGAGATCGTAATATTCGGATTTTCTCCGACATATTTCCTGAAAGCATCCTCTATCTCAAAGGCGAGTTCAAAAACGTGATCCCAAGCTCCTACGATGAACAAATCGTCGCCACCTGAATAAACTACAACAACCTCCTTCTTCTCTCTACCGCTTTTTATCCTTGGAGCATCCAAATCTAAATTGATCTTTCTACCTCTACATATAAGATCTATGCAGTTCTTGAAGAAGTGGCTTAAGAATCTTGAAAGTGTTGCAACTCTCGAAATCGTTTCTATGCCCTTTAAACCGCATCCAAATATTTTACCGAGATCGTCAACATCCATCCTCAATACTGCAAGTTTTTTCGCTCCCATCGCCTCTTTAGCAAGTTCATCGAATTCTTTAACATCGCCTTTTTCATCCTTAGCGTAGTAATCACTAACATTCAAGGGGATAAACTCGTAACTGCCGTTAAGTTCGCTTAATCTCAGGTCGAGATGCTTTAGAAAAACTTCTGTGTTTTCTGGAAAATTCGATATATCTTTGATGTTCATTAGCGGATACCAAGATGAAAAAGGTAGGTCATATCTATCTCTTCTATCTCTGCTAAGAAAACTCCCGGACACCCGCGCAAATCCTATAGCTTTTGGTATTGACCCACCCATCTTGTTAAATTGCTTACAAGTCTCGCATACTTTGATTCCCACTTCTTCCGTCAGAACTTCGGGAGATTTACAAATATCACACTCTCCGTAATTCTCGTCGTCGGGGATATAGTTCTCGATCAGTTTTCCTATGCTTGCAATATCTAAGAATTTTCTCAATTTCGCTTCCCTGAGCCTATCGTTAATAATATCCCAGAGTGATTCATTCCCCCTTCTAAATTTGCTTAATTCCTCGCCGTTAACTTCCAGAAAATCTAAAGCGAGATACAGCCTCCCCCAAAATTTCTTGAAAAGCCACCTATTCACTTCTTCAGCGATCTTTTTTATTTCCTCCTTTGCCTTCTCAGTATTGTAAGCGAGAACATAAAACCTTCCTCCTCCAGCAAAGAGGACGTTAGCTCTAGTAAGTTCCAATCTTTTGAGAATCTCCTGAATAGTATCTTCAGTCAATAGCTCTATAAAAAGAGATCTCGCTCTAAGATACTTTAACGCCCCCTTGCTTGTGATTGTATAGATAAAATCTTGAATTCCCGAAATGTCTCCTCCAATAAGCAAATATTTCTTTTCAGTTCTATCTTCAATAACATTCGTTAAATCTCTATCCATATCTTTGTAATGATAGTGATACATGCAGAGGGCTATCGCCGAGGTAGTCTTTAAGTGGTCGTATAATGAAATATCGTTGCTTTCAGTTAGCATTGCTGGAATGAAGCTGGTATATTTTTCGAGAAGCACCATAAGAAGGTTGTAGTTAAAACCCAACTTTTTCACCAAGTTCTCAAACTCTTTTTCAAAATTCTCGAATAATTCTGCGTATTTCTTTACACTATTCTCATGATGCCTTACTGGATGGAAATAGGCTTCCGATGAGAAAATTTCCAAAGGATAATATCTCTTCTCCGAATCACCTTTTCTCTTCCCCGAATCATCTTTCCCAATGCTGACTGAAGAAAAAATGCTTTCGAGCGGATTCTTTACGTCAAACTTTATTTCATCTTCGCTCTTTCTCTCTCCCGAAGAGATGCTGTCCGCCTCACACACAATTTTCAGAAGATTTTTCGTTCTGATGTCTCCCCTAAACTCTATTAAATCCGTTTTGTGATGATATTTTGCAAACAAGGGGAGAATATCGTAATCTTTGAGATAACGTTCAGTATACTTTCTTAGAAAATCGTAACCATGCTCCTGATGTCTTTTCCTTTTTGTAACTCCTCTCTGTTCAAACTTCCCTATATCGTGCAACAATCCACCTAAGGCTACAAGCATAACTTCGTCAATCATCCCACCACCTTGCTCTACACAACTTACCAGCAAATGTCAACCTGTATTTTTTTACCCTACCACCTTCACATTCGACAAGCCCGTACTCCCTCAACTCCTTAAGGTATTGGGATGCTGTCTTCTTACTTATCCCGAGTTTTTCAGCGATCCTGCTTGCATCATCTCCATCTTCAAGAATTTTCAGGACAGCCTTCCTTGATTTTGAAAGTCCATCAAATTCAGAAAATCTTAAAGGAATTTCTACAATATTTGAGCCATCTTTTGTTTCTTGAACGTAGAACATTCTGCATCCGCAAACAAAAGCAGCGTAAGAAGTGGCAATAGCCTGTATTTTCGTTCCTCCCGTAACAATTACGTTCACCTCGTTAGAAGATTCTCTTTCCATGATCTCCATAGCATTAATGCAACACTCTTCGAAATTAAAGGGATTTACAGTTACCACGCTAACCTCAACACCAACACTTTCAAGTTTTTTTCTGATGCTCTCATAAACTCTTAAAGGATTTACGTCATTTTTAACAGGATTATCAAAAATCTCGGATGCTGGCTTTCCGACAATTAATATTGCTTTATCGAGACCAAGCCTTCTTGCAGCTATGATTATCGGTTCTTCGGTGCCTCCCACTGTGGCAATCAGAACTTTCATTGTTTGATTCTGGAATCAAGAAATATTTATGTTTTATCTAATTGTTTCTGATACCCTTTCAGAAATCTGAAAAACCATCAGAATTATCAAGTAAACTGATATCTACAAATGAATACAGCATACCATCATGTTTCTAACTTCTGTTGAGAAAACAATTAGAGCATTAAGAAGACAAATTGAAAGTTTTGGCATATCTGAAGAGTTAAGGGGTTATAACTGGGACAAACCACCAGTTGAACCTGTAAACGATGTAAAAATCGCAATCTCAGATTTGAACGGATTTTGTCCGACTAAGAGGGATATATTCTTAAAATACGTCTTGAAAGAGAAAGCTGAACCAAATCAATACATGTTAAAAGGTCTGGCTGTACACAGGATTATAAGAGAAACTATTATTACGCTAAAAAAAGCTATTTACTCCGGATGCGATAGTGGAGAGCAGATAATCAATGAATATTTTAACAACAGCATTCCATATAGAGTTTGCGAAAGTTTGGACATAGATTGCAGAAATATATGCAAAGAGTTTTCAAAGCTCTACAGGTATATAGTTCTTCAAGTTGCAGCAAAAGTGGATGAAGTAAGGTCAAAGTATCCGGATGTGGATGCTGAAAATGTTGTTGGACTGATACTTCCACCGGTTGTTGAGAGAAAAATCGATGGTAGCCTTATAGGGCTGTCAAAAAGTCTTTCTCTCGACATTTTCACGCCATACAATATTATAATAGATTTCAAGAGCGGTTATGAGAGATTTGAACACATGCTATCTCTATCCGGCTACGCTCTTGCCCTTGAAGCTGACGATGAAGTAGATGTAAATTTTGGTCTTCTGATTTATATAAAGACTGGGGAGAGAGTTCAATTCAACCAAAAAGCATTCCTGATCGGAGATGAATTGAGGAGAGAATTCTTAGAAGTAAGAGATGAAATTGCCGAGCTCATAGAATCCGGATCTGATCCCGGAAAACCGCCTGAATGCCCGAGGTACTGTTGCTATTATGGTGTCTGCAATGAAGGTAGTTGTTAACGGATACGGAGTTTTTCTGGGAACGAGAAACGGGATGATTTACATTAAAACAAGCGAAGCTGAGAATACAATTCCAGCAGGGAACGTGGATTGCATACTTGTTGCAAGCGGTGGAGTAAGTATATCTTCATCTCTTTTGAGGTTTCTATCTGAAAATAGTATTGACATAGTCGTGCTAAATTCTAACGGCTCTGTCTCCGGAATTTTCAGACCGATGTTGAGGAAAGCAAATGTTCAGGTGAGAAAAGAGCAGTATTCTGCTCAAAATGATTATAGAGGGCTTTATCTTGCAAAATGCTTTGTTAAAGGGAAGATACTGAACCAGTACTATCTTTTGAAGTCTGTTGCTAAGAACAGACGAATTCCCTTAAAGGACATTCACGAATTAAAAAAGAGAGCTGATAGAATTGAACTTTGTGAAAAACAGCGTGATTTAATTCAAGAGGAAGCAAAAGCTGCAGAAGTTTATTGGAGGATGGTCTCAAATTTCTACAACATAGATAGGAGAAGGAAGAAGTACGATGATCCGGATGAATTCAACATGGCTTTGAATTACGGATACAAAGTGCTGTCAGCTTACGTTACACTGGCAATAGATTCTACCAACCTGATCCTTTTGCTGGATTTCTCCATGCGGATAGCCTGAGGAGAGCTGCATTAGTTTTCGATTTAATTGAAGAATTCAGACAGCCTGTTGTTGATAGGGCAGTATTCAAGATAACTCCAGAAGCTAAGGACGGTCTTCTTACAAAGGAAACGAGAAAAGAGATTATAGCTGGGATAAATAAGAGGCTTGAAACGAAGGTAACGTTTAATGGCAGGAAGCTTCCAATAGAGTATCATATATTTCTGCAAGCAAGAAGGATTGAACGCTTTCTTCTCGGAAAAGAGAAGTACACTCCATTCGTGTTGAGGTAAGAACATGATGACTCTGGTTATCTACGATATTTCAGATGACAGGACAAGGTTAAAAGTGGCGAACACATGTAAAAGATTCGGTCTGAATAGAATTCAGATGAGTGCATTTCTCGGTGAAATTTCATCGTCAAGAAGAAAAGAGCTGATTAAGAAGCTGAAAAGGATTTTGAAAGGTGAAGGAAACATTCAGGTTTTCGTAATTTGTAAGCCAGATTTTTCCTTGCGTGAGGTTATTGGTGATTACGTTGAGGAAGGATGCGATAGCACGATCATCATTTGAGACATCATTTGAATTTCCAGCAAGCTTGATAAAGCAGTATCTTTACTGCCCAAGAATACCGTATTTTATATTGGTCTTTGGTATCAGGGAGAGAGTTACAGAATTGATGAAGAGCGGAAAGGAGTATCATGCTAAAAAATTAAAGAAGTTAAGGGAGGAAGGGTGGGAAACTAATGTTTTTTTGAGATCTAAGAAGTATGGGATATACGGTTATGTTGATGCTTTAAAGAAGGATGAAAATGGATATACTGTTTTAGAAGTAAAGGATACGGAATACAGGAGAAATGCTGTTAAAATGCATCTCTATCAAGCTGCAAGTTACGCCCTGATGGTGGAAGAAGTGTTCGGGCGGGTGTGCAGGATCGTTATACTCTACAGAGATAAAGAAGTGGAGTTTCCATTCAATAGGGGAATTAAAAGATACTGTGTATCTATAATAAACAAGATCAAGCGAATTTGCGAGAATGGATTGGTTTATCGTCCAAATAGAGTTAGCAGGTGTAAAAATTGTGGTTTCTTCAAGTTCTGCAGGGGATTGTAATTATGTTTTGATTTTATTAAATTTATACAGTGTAAAATATTTCTAATTAATTATCAAGATTTTTTGATTTTCGATAAAGATAAAATCTTAACGGAAGAATTATCAATCTAACGTGTTCCCAAGACTGTTTTTTAGTGTTAGAGTTCATTGGGATTGTTATAATTCGTAAGAGAGGATAAAAAAGGATATTGGAAGTTGGCTGCTCTTTATATACTAAGTGCCCAGAAGTTGTGTGACCAATGCATGTTTGAAAAAGAAGTTACCAAAAACTATATTAACGGTGATTACTCTAATTTTAGCATCGGAATCTCATAAAGAGAACGGAAACTTCATCATTTGATGTTATTAGTACGATGATGTTATCGAATCTCATAAAGAGAACGGAAACTATAGAAAACACTTATTTTTGACTATCACGGATAAACCTGAATCTCATAAAGAGAACGGAAACCAAGATTGATGTCTATATCAACGTCCATGTCTTTCGCAAGCTCTGAATCTCATAAAGAGAACGGAAACCTGTTATCTCA
>QNXS01000038.1 GCA_003978865.1 Archaeoglobus sp.
AAAAAAATTTATAGTTCTTTAAAATTTTTTGTACTAAACTCGCTCAATTTTGCAAAATCTTCAAATTCGCCTTCAGCTAACTCTTCGGGATTGTACATAACAAGATCACATTCCTTTGGACTCATAATTGCAGCATCAATATTTCTTCTCCTATGTCCTCTAATGTAGTGTTTTGCACCAGAAATCAGATCACAGTAACCGGGGCAATGACCGCTCATAAGGACTCCCCTTCTTATGCACTCTTTAAACCAGTTGCAGTGAAGTACTCTGCAGTCCATTGTTTCCGGATTTATCCACATAACTGCTTCTCTTCTGCCACTGCAAACTCTGAGGCACACACCGACCTTGTTTGACATCTACGTCACACCCCTCTTTACAACTGGGTTATTTCCATCGTATTTAACATTTTCTGATGCTAATACTTATAATGATGAAAATATAGGTGCAGAAGTATATACATATGTATATTAATCTGTATTTTAATTCAGTCTCCTAAACATTACCAGTTTGTGAGAGTATACTGCCGGATGCAAGATAGCGGTAAGATCTTCCAGTATTCTGTCCACTTCACAGCTATGCTGCCAGATCCATGGCTGCATTGCATAAACTCTTCGTTCCCTAAACGGCTTTGTATTTGCAATACCCGGTACTTGTTCAGTAATTTCTTTTATACTAACTGGTGTTCCCATGTATACTGCTATGAAAACATCGGCGTTTGATGCTTTTGCGAGCAACTCTTCCTTGCTTATGGTCACATAGCCAGCAGAGTTAATATCACTAAAAACATAACTGCCCCCAGCCATCTCAACGAGCTTTGCGTGGTAGCTCTTTCCTCCGGGTACAAGGATCCTACCATTAAGAATTAAAGCGTAGACAACTTTTGTTTTATTTAATCCCCTTACTTTCTCCTCAATCCGCATTATTCTTTTTTCTGCAGAATTAAAGTATTCAGTGGCTAATCTTTCTTTACCTAAGAAGTAACCAAAAAATTTTATCCACTCCAGTTTTCCTATAGGATTCTCTTCGAGCCAGTAACCGCACGAAACGTAAGGTATGCCCAAGGATTTAAATTTTCTGACAACACTACCGCTAATAAATTTAGCAGGGATAAAGACGACATCAGGTTTTAATGCAAGTATCTCCTCATAGTTCGGATTTTCCACAGTTCCAACGTCTTTTATTTTTCCTTTTTTTAAATATTCTTCTATATTGCGATAGTACCATTTACAGTGAGGAACACCAACAATAGAGTCTGTTGAATTTAAGGCTTCTATGTAAGATACTATACCGGTCGAAAGAACTACAACTCTTCTAACAGGTACTTTAATAAACAAATCTGCTTTGATATCTGGTTTCTTGCTATTAAACAGTACAATTTTCCTTCCGGAAGTATCCCTTAGAATAACATACCCACTATGATTCCTAACTGAAAATAACTTTGCATATTCCGTACTTTTAACATGATATGCCGAACATCCAAGAATTATGCTCGCTAAGACAATTAAAATGACGATTTTTCTTAAGTTTAACTCTCCAATTGTCCATTTCATTTGATATTAATTCAAGTAACTCGTAATATAATTTTTGTGCAAACAACAAGTCGGATTATCAAAATTTCTGACAGTAAATTGCAACTGAGGTGTTGTCTTTAATTTTATATATAATTTTTTATATACAATTATATACGTGTGTTTATACTAACGTGCTACTAACGTGTTCTGAAGAAATATAAAACACGATGGAGAACATACATGAGTGACCCCACCATGAGTGACCTGAGAGAGCTAATAAGAAAAATTGAAGAAAATCCTCCAAAAACACTTACGGAAATGAAGAAGATACAGCTAATTCTTTCCAATGCGGTTGTTTTAGAAGGTAAATGCGAGGCTGAGTACTTTGCGGGAGTGGATCAAGCTTTTATTGGTGATACTGTGATTTCAGCCTGTGTGGTTTTGGATTCAGAGTTAAAACCAGTTCGTAAGATAGTGCATGCAGAAAAAACTGAAGTTCCATATATTCCCACATACTTAATGTTCAGAGAGGGTAGATCAGCAATTAATGCTGTCAGAAAAGCACTGAAAGGTATCAACAAGAAAGATGTTTGTTTAATCGTAGACGGGAGTGGCATAGCTCATCCAAGAAAGTGCGGGCTTGCAACGTACATAGGTCTGGCTGTTAATGTTCAAAGTGTTGGTGTAACCAAGTCAAAACTCTATGGATACTACAGCAGAGAGCCTGATCTCCTTGAAAGCGTTGAACTCGTGGACGAGATTGGAGGTGTTATTGGTTATGTCCTCAAGACTTGTAAAAAATGCAAACCTATCTTTATTTCTCCCGGACACAGAATTTCCCCAGAAGGAGCTTTGGAAGCGGTAATCCAAAGTTTGAAAGGTTACAAACTTCCAGAACCTATAAGACTTGCACATAATTTGGCGACGACAGTAAGAAAAAGTGGAAATTTAACTCTAAACTCATTCAACTCTCTCGAGTAGAATTAGCGAAGCATACTTTTCAGATATACTTAAAACATTTCCATTAACTTCAATTTTCAGTTGCCCAGTCACTTTCAGCACAACTCCGGGCTCTATACCTATATCGCGCAGAGAAACCGGAGAAACTATTACCCTGTAAGTACCCGGTTCTGCGTAACTAAGTTTGAAGACCTTAAACTCGCAAACATCGCACAGATTACATTCGTTGGCTATGAGAGTACAAATTTTTAGAGCGACATCCTCACTTACATGATGCTCAATTTCACAGCTAAGTCTGTGGGCTTCACTTCTGTCCACTCCAAGGAAGCTGTAAAAAAAAGCCTCAAATATTTTATGGTATCTTCTTATTCTTACTGCTACTTCCTCACCTTTCTTTGTTAAAATTACTCCTCTATAGGGTGTATATTCAACATATCCCATATCACTTAACTTTAACAACATTTCAGTTACGCTTGATGGTCTAACTTCAAGAACTCTTGCAAGATCAGTTGTTCTCGCCACTCTCCTTTCACTTTTCTGAATATTGTATATAGCTTCCAGATAATCCTCCATTCTCTTTTTTTTATCCTTTACGTCTACCATAGAACTAAAACCTTTTCTCTATTTCTTCTATCGCTTCTTCCGCAGCCTCTCTAATGTTTTCATCTTTACTGTTCAAAAATTTTCTGAGATACGGCAAATCACTTTTACTGCCTAATTTACCAAGTATGTATATAGCATCTTGAACTGCGGTCGGGTTATTTTTCTTTAAAATTTCAAGTATTCTTAGCTTGGCATTTCTAATTTTTTTAGGATCTTTTTTGAAGACATTTTCGAGAACAATCATTGCTCCAACTCTTGCAAGCAATTCCGGTCTTTCTATGATTTCAGCAAGAGTAATCAAATTTTTTTCATCTTTCTCTACATCCTGCTTAACTTCATCTATTCTGCCGTTTTCAAGTAGCATGATGTAGTACTCAAGTTTATAGTTTTTTAAACACAGTACTCTTTTGACCCATTCAACAACTTCTTCAAGTGTATACTCACCTACAAGCTTTACGTTCTCCCCTATTACTACTGTTGGAACAGAACTAACCTGATACATCTCCCCAAGATCAGGATACAGTGCAACATCAACTACTGTAACTCTAATCTTTGGATTTGATATGGCAATTCTGTTAACGTTCTCGACAACTTGAGCGCAGTGAGGACACACAGGCGCAATGAAAACAACTATCTCTCCCTCACAATCACCAAGCGGAAGTTCTCTCTCACCTCTTGCAAGTCTGAGTAATGTTCTCAGAAAAGGTTCGAATTCTATTTGAACTGGAGTTGCTTTGTAAGTTATTTTTATATCATCCTTAGCTAAAATGATGGCTGGTTCTCCCCTTTCAACAATTTCAACTTCAGCACCGAAGTTTCTTAATTTTTCTAAATCTTTCATTTCGTTTACAGGGTTAACTAACTTAATTCTTACACCTTCTATCCTCGTAGTTAAAATTTTCTTAGCTTTCTCTGTATCAAACAAAACAATCCCCTAAATCCATGGAGAAAGAATGCTTTAAAACATTTTCTTTTACATTCTCCAGAATTAATTATTAATTTTAATTACCAACTCTGAATCTCAAAAATAATCTTAAAAACATAAATAAAAAAATTATGTCTCAGGTATCTCTACAACACCTTCATCGATCTCCCTTTGAATATCTTTTGGATGCTTACCTTCAACTGAGATTCCCATAGACACACACGTACCAAGCACTTCTTTTACTGCCGCCTTTGTTGTATATCCAAGCATCTCATCCTTTTTCATGTTTGCTATTTTTATTACTTGGTCAAGTTTTAAATTTGCAATAAACTCTCTGCCCGTTTTGCTTGATCCTTTTTCTATACCAAGTTCCCTCTTTATCAAAGCAGAGGTTGGAGGTACACCGACTTCTATATCAAAGCTCCTGTCATCGTGGACAATCAACTTTACGGGAACTGACAGTCCATCAAATTCTTTTGTAGCCTCGTTTATTTTATCTACTACCTGCTTAACGTTAAGCCCGAGCGGACCGATTACAGGACCAAGTGGTGGACCGGGAGTAGCCTTTCCTCCGGGAACAAGAACTTTTACCTCTCTCGGCATGAATATCACCCCAGCCTATACGACAGTGCATATTTAATAATTTTTACTGTCAACTGTCAAATCTCCTAACTGTCAAATCTCTTTCTTATCAACAACTCTAACGTGATCTGCATTCACGGTTATTGGAATTGGTACTACAGCTTCTCTCAGTTCAACTGTAATCTCATTTCTTGATTCGTCAACTCTTTTTACAATAGCGAGTTCTCCCTTAAAAGGACCGGAAACTATCTCAACTGTGTATCCTTCCTTTATCTGTTCAGCAGCCTTTTTTGGAGTTAGAAAATGCTCTATTTCGTGAAAGGATAGCTCTCCTCTAACAATACCTTTGACATGAGGTAAACCTCTTATAGCCTTGAGTATATCTTCCATTTTATCTGCTTCTATTATTATGTATCCTTTAAGTTCTTTTGGAGCTAAAATAGAGTAAATTCCAAGGTTGTACTTTCTGACAGCCATTTCCATTAAATTTGCAACCACCCTTTCTTGATTTGCAGTTGTTTTTACCACAAAGAACTTGTCTTCCGCACTCATCATACTGTAACACCGTTAATGTCTGAATGATGCAGGCAGGACACTCATAAACAAGTAGATTATGAAACCTATCAATCCTACGATGAACATTACAACAACTGAAATTTTGGTTGTCATTGTAAATTCCTCTTTATCCGGTTTCCTTGTCATTTTCAGTACGTTAATGTACTCATTAATTTTGGCTCTGAGTTTTTCCCTGTCTGTTATCCAACTGAAATCAAACTGAAATTCTGCTGGCATACTAATCAACTCCTAACCCGCTAAATAAACCTACCCCACAAAGTCTATTCCGTATCTCTTTCTTGTAGCTGACTTCTTTCCGAGTATCTGGGGAGATTTGACTCCGGTAACAATAACCAGTGTTCTCATAGTGTTCTCTAAATCCGGGTCTATCATTGCACCCCAGATTATCCTAGCATCCGGATCAACCTTTGTATATATCTCCTCGATTACTTTTTCAGCTTCCTCTATTGTCATGTCGGGACCGCCTGTAACATTGATAAGTGCAGCTTTAGCTCCGGATATGTCAACTTCAAGCAGAGGACTTCTCAAAGCTTTTCTTATTGATTCTGCCGCCTTATCCTCCCCGCTTGCTTCTCCAAGACCTATCATTGCCACTCCTCCTTTTTCCATTATTGTTCTCACATCTGCAAAATCTAAGTTAACAAGAGCCGGTTTTGTTATAAGTTCGGTTATACCCTTTACAGCCCGCATTAGTATTTCATCTGCTACTTTGAATGCGAGTTGAATTGGATAGTTTGGAACAACATCAAGCAATCTATCGTTTGGTATTACAATTACAGTGTCTGCTACTTCTCTCAGTCTCTCAAGTCCAGCCTCAGCATTAGACCTTCTTATTGCTCCCTCAGATGAAAACGGAAACGTAACAGTTGCTATGGTTAAAGCACCAACATCTTGAGATGCCTCAGCTACTACCGGTGCTGCTCCAGTTCCGGTTCCACCACCGAGTCCGCAGGTAACGAAGACGAGATCCGCTCCTTCCACAATCTTTTTTATATCATCCTCATTTTCCCTTGCTGCTTCCTCACCGACCTGAGGCAGGCTGCCCGCCCCAAGCCCTCTTGTCCTCTTCTTACCTATTAAAAGTCTTCTGTGTGCTTTAGTATAGTAAAGTTGTTGAACGTCAGTGTTTATTGCTATAAGCTCAGCACCAGCTACACCTTCCTCATACATTCTTGAAATTGTATTGCATCCACTGCCACCGACCCCAATAACCTTTATGTTTGTTTTCAGCTGTTCAAGCATTTCAAGTATCTCGTCCTCAACATCCTCCGCAGGGCCGAAACCTTCAACCCTCTCCCTTTCAGCCCTTTTCAAAGCTTCCTCAATAAGTGATCTCATGATGCCCCCCTCTGTGAGCTCAAGAGTGTGTAAATTACGGCTTTGCAATACTATATAAATCTTTGTTGTTTGTTACGTTCGATGAATAGAATTTTTGGTAAAGTACTGTACAAAGGAAGGATAGTTGAGGCGGGTATAGAGTTTGAAGAGACAATACTAAAAGTCGGAAAGAACGTCAAAGGAAATAAAGTTAAAGGATTAATTCTTCCTGCTGCAATAGATGTTCACGTTCACTTTCGGGACTTTAATGAGAGCCATAAGGAAACAATAGAAACAGGTTCTCTATCAGCAATACATGGTGGAGTCTGTCTTGTAGTTGACCAACCTAACTGCAAACCTGTTGTTGACTCGCTTGAAATTTACGAGAAAAGAATGAGAAAAGCTGAAAAGAAAATTTACTGCGACTACTCCCTGAATTTAGCACTGACAAATTCTAATTGTGGTAAAATAGCTGAAATTCTCGAGAAGTTAAGGAAAAAATACACTGTACCGGCGGTGGGTGAGGTTTTTCTTGAACATACTAATCCTGACTTGCAGATAGGTTATGAAACTCTACGGAATGTTTTGGAAACAAACAAAATCAGATTAACCATCCATGCCGAAGATCCAAAACTGGTTGAAGCTGGCACTCCAAACTTCAAATACAGACCCGAAGAAGCTGAGGTATCTGCGGTGAATAGTTGTTTGATGTTGAGCAGAACTGAGTTGCTTCACTTCTGCCACATATCAACTACAACAGCTCTTGAACTTTTGAAGAATTCAAGCTCTACGTGCGAAGTAACACCCCACCACCTTCTACTGAGCATAAAAGATTACAGCAGGTTAAAGGAGTTTATTAACGTAAACCCTCCTTTAAGAGAGAAACCTCTTCTCGAACACCTCAACGACTTTGACGTAATTGCCTCAGATCATGCACCTCACACACCTGAAGAGAAAAAAGATGGCTTACCGGGATTTCCGGGAGTTGAGACAATGTATCCAATAATAGTCAGCTTGATAAAGGATGGGATAATAGGAATTGGTGCGGTTGAAAGGCTGACTTCAATACCCGCAAAAATCTTTGGATTTGATAGACTAAGGTATGGGGAAATCGAGGTAGGAAAATTTGCAAACTTTGCAGTTTTTGACTTCTCAAAAGAAACAAGAATAAACTCCAGAAATCTGCATTCAATGTGTGGATGGACTCCCTACGAGGGATTTAAAGCAATTTTTCCAAATGAGGTCTGGCTCAGAGGTGAGAGAGTCATTCCTGAGGAAGCAAGATTGGGCAGAGTTTTATAAACATAGGGAAATTTTACTGAGTTTTTATTGAGTTTTACTCCTCTATTCTTGGCGCAAGTATATACTCAACTTTGGCTTTTCCGTCGCATACATCAAAAATAAGTCTTACCGGATAGTTTGTTCCCAAGTATATTGTCAGTATGTCTCCACTGCCCGCAACTTTTACGAACTCTTTTAGATATTCTATTGAGAACATACTCCTCGCAACAGCTCCGTTAAACTCTATTAGCTCAGTCTCACTCATGTGAAACTCGATTCTGTCCACATCTCCTTCCGCCTGAATATAGAAACCTGAATCTTCACTTCTGAATACGACGTGATCGCTTATTTTGTCTGCAGCGTTTATTACCTTTCTGAATTCCCCAGCATCCATAACTATTTTTGCTGGAAGCTCAAGGTTAGGAACCTTTGGTTCTTTTCTTATAGCTGAAGGATCTATGAGTTGAACGGAGTAGTGAACACTGCCAAATTTCACAACCATTTCAGAATCCTTGACTTTAACCTCCACAAGCTCGTTACTTTTTATGGCTTTGGAAATATCGTAAATTCTGTTCACATCAACGCCTACTGTTTCCTCTTCCTCTTCTCCTATACTATAAGCTTCAAAACTCTCTGATGGAACTTCTACTATTACCATTGCAACGTTGGCTGGATCAACAGCTCTTGAATGGAAACCTTCAGCTTTAAAATGAAACCTTGCTTCGCTTACTAATGTCACCATAGCTTTTGCTATTGTTTTCAGAACATTGCCAGTAAGAATGACGTCAATCATTGCTATCCCCAGATTAAGCAAAACAATAAAAAATATTTAATTTTTTCCTTACTAAGTCAAAGATGGAAAAGGATACAGAAAAGTTTGAGGTTAAGTTGAAGTGGCTCGGGAACTACAGGTTCGAAGCAAGAGCGAGAAATTTCGTAGTAAGTATAGACCAGAGAGAATGGGAGGGTGGAGAGGGAAAGGGTTTCAAGCCTACAGAACTTTTGCTCTCAGCTCTTGCGGGATGTTTTGCAACAAATCTTGTGAAAGTTCTTAGATTTAGAGGTGTTGACTTTTCAAATCTTAGTGTAAGAGCAACAATTGAAGACAGGAGAAATGCCATTCTTGAAGTGAGTATAGATTGTAAATCCAATTCGGAGCTGAAAGAAGTTGTAGAGGTTGCTGAGGAAATATGCAAGATTTCCTCGATTCTGAAAGAAGGTTGCAATGTAACTGTTTGTTTGCTCTAATTTAGCTTTAAATTTAAATTTATTCTTTTTATTTTATTATTATTTATTCTCTAATTTTTTATTCTTTAATTATTTGTCTTTAATTATTACCGAAAAAAAGAAAGGCAGTAGCATGCAGTGTTTTTTATGTTCTTTAAACCAAACATAGAAAAAATGAAGAATAAAAAGGACATTAAGGGTCTTGAGAAAGCTCTGAAAAATAAAGACGTTTCTATACGGGTTAAGGCTGCAAGAGCTTTGGGCGAGATTGGAGATGACAGTGTCGTTGATGTTCTCATCCGCTCTCTTGAAGATGACAGTATAGATGTCAAGCGATCGGTTGTATGGGCTCTCGGTAAAATTGGAAGTACAAAAGCCATAAATGCACTTGTTGACGTTTTAAAGAATGAGGAAGCTGGTTTAAAAATTGAAGCTGCAAAAGCCTTGAAAGAGGTAAGTAGCAAAAAAGCGTCAGAAGTCATTCAGGCAATTTCTTCGGCTTTTAACGTTTCCAAAGATGTTTCTGAAACTCTACTAAAAACAGGCTTTACCGGAATTGACGGAATTTCAAAACTTTCTGGACTTGCCAAGAAGATACTGGGTAAATAGTATTCTTATTATCTTAATCATTCTTATTTTTAATTTTTTAATTTAATTTTTATTATTTTCAATCAAAAAACTTTATAAAAACTTTATATGTTCCAGTATTTTCCTCTATCATTGACTTCCATTTTAAAAGCCTTCATTATTGCAGCCATTTTCTTTTCAGTTTCATAAAACTCCCTTTCAGGAAGTCCGCAACTATGCCTGCTCCTGCTCTGACTCTACATACACGGTCTACTTCTACCATTCTTATCGCTATTGCCATATCCGCCCATCCGCTTGTGGAGAGGTATCCAACACAACCACCATAGACTCTTCTTCTTGATTTTTCCAGTTCGTCTATTATCTCCATCGCTCTTATCTTGGGAGCACCTGTAAGAGTTCCCGCGGGAAAAACAGCCTGCATTGCATCAAACATCGTCATTCCTTTTTCATCATCAAGTTCTCCCTCAACTTCACTTTCTATATGCTGAACGTGACTGTATTTCACAATATCGAAGAACCTCGTAATCCTCACACTTCCAGCTTTTGAAACAATTCTGACATCGTTCCTTGCTAAATCTACCAGCATTACATGTTCTGCTCTTTCCTTTTCATCGGAAAGCAAAACCTTAGCAATTTTTTCATCTTCTTTATCATCATTTCCTCTTGGAGCTGTTCCGGCTATGGGGGTCACTTTAACAACACTTTTACCGTTTCTTTTTTCCACAGATCCCATTGTTTCTGGAGAAGCTCCAGCTACTGACTTCTTAAACTCAAGAAGAAACATATATGGGCTTGGATTTATTTCTCCGAGCCTTAAGTAAACTTCTAACGGTGACAGATCACTTTTAACTTTGTACTCTCTTGAAAGAACTATCTGAAATGCATCACCTGCAAAAATGTACTCTTTTGCTTTTTTTACCATCTCTTCAAACACCTCTTTTTCAGCATCAGTTTTGAGAATGTTTCCTCCACCGTCCTCCCTTTCAATTTCAACCCTTTTTGCTCTACTAACGATCTCCTCAGCTTTTTTCAGATCGTTTTCGTATCCAATATAGTAAAACTCATTTTTTATGTGGTCAAAAACAAAGACATTTGAGTAAAAACCATAGACCGATTCCTCTTCTATACTACCGCCAATTAAAGTATGTACACAATCGTAAGCCGTATACCCAACAAAACCACCACAGAATCTTTCCCCATCTTCTATTTTGCAATTGTAAACAGATTTTAGTGCCTGAAATGGGTTTCTCTCGTTACTGAACTTTTTTCCGTCTATCTTTGTGCATTCTCCAACACTGACGATGAATTCTGGATTGGCGGAAAGAAAGGTATACCTTGCTCTGTGTTCATGTTTAGTTCTGCTTTCAAGTATGAAAGGGTAAGTTTCATCCCTAAGCACGTAGTATAGCTTCAGAGGATCTGTGTAATCGAGTTTTTTTCTTATTTTTTTCATCCCAACACCTTCTGGGTATTCCTGATCTCCTCAAGCTTTTTTACTGCTACACCCTCTTCTATGAGATTTCTTGCAAGTTCAACGCCATCCTTAAAGTCCTTGACTTTTTCACACACATACAAAGCAGCAGAAGTGTTAACGAGTACAAAATTTAAATCCTCTTTTTTACCATTTCCAGAAAACACAGCTTCTATCCTCTTTGCACTCTCTTCAGCACTGCTACACGGAACGGGCTTCACAGGCTCTATCCCAAAATCTTCTGGCATAATGTCGTACATTTTTACCTTACCACTGGAAAACACCTCTGCTACTCTCGTTTTTCCACATGGACTAACTTCGTCAAGAACCATTTTCCCGTAGTTACCGTGAACAACAATTGCATGTTTTATTCCAAGCATGCTCAAAGCACGGGATACTTTTTCTATCAATCTTTCTTCACTCACTCCGAGAAGCTGGTAACTCGGGCTTGCTGGATTGCACAGAGGTCCAAGTATGTTGAACACCGTTTTTATTCCAAGTTCTTTTCTAACGGGCATGATTTTCTTCAGCGCAGGATGGTAGAGTGGAGCAAACAGAAATGCAAAACCACTTTTCTCTATCATTTCCCTTGTTTTTTCAGCTTCAAGCCTTATGTTTATCCCAAGAGCTTCAAGTACATTTGCAGAACCGCTCTTTGATGTTACACTTACGTTTCCGTGTTTTGCTACGGGATTCACAGATGAAAGTATCAGGGCTGTTGCTGTACTGACATTTATCGTATTGCTTCTGTCTCCCCCCGTTCCGCACGTGTCAGCCACATCCCTGTTTACATCAACTCTAACAGCCTTATCCCTCATAGATCTGGCAAATCCGGCTATTTCTTCTGCAGTATAACCTTTTGTCTGCAAAGCAGAAAGAACTGCGGCAATTCTCAGTTCACTTTCATCAAGCATCAGATTGAACAGAGTATAAGCTTCCTTAAAACTCAGATCACCACCCTCAATGATCCTAACAAGCAAATCTTTAAACTCGCTCTGACTCAAAAAATCACCTCCTGCCAAACTGGACAAAACTCCTGACAAATTCTTCAACATTATCAGCCATCATAAATGCGGTTCCAACAAGAACAGCATCAGCATGAGTTAAAGCTACTTCTAACTCCCTAACACTCGTAATTCCACTTTCGCTGACAGTTACTCTGTCATCTGGTATGAGGGGTGCAACTTTCTCCGTAATGGTTACATTTCCATCATCCTTTTCGAGCTTTGTGATATCTCTGTTGTTAATTCCCACCATACCCTTGCTTTCAAGAGCATACTGCAACTCCGATTCATTGTGGACTTCTATTAACGGATCGAGACCGTGCTCCAGTGCATAATCGGCAAATTCTGGTGTTTTACTTTTCAACTCTCTTGCTATAAGTAAAATTGCTGAAGCTTCCACTTCCGCTGTTCTTGCCACTTCATCTTTAGTTCTTATAAAGTCCTTTCTCAGTACCGGAAGATCCGTCTTACTGCATATTTCTTTAAAGAGTTCAAAACTTCCTTTGAAGTACTTCTGCTCAGTTATATATGATATTCCCACTGCCCCTGCCCTCTCATATGCATCTAATATATGGAATGGATTTCTGCCCCTCAGTAAGTCTCCGTGTTTTGGAGAATGAACTTTTATTTCGGCTATTACCGGATTCTTTATTTTTTTACACTTTTTTATCTCCATTTCAAGTCTCATTCACACACCCGCTTTTGCTTTAATACCTGAATAGTAGGTTTATTCCTATTATACGGGTTAATGCACAAATAGGATATATAAACCTTTGTATAGTGATTGCTGTTGGGAAGCTAAATTTTGAACTCAGTTAACTTTATATTGCCTGCTTTTGGCTACTTTCTACGTTTGTCACGGTGATAGCTCATGTACGCGAGGATCAGAATTAAAGATACTGTTAGAGTGCCACCTCCAAGGCTTGGAGAGTCCATCGTAGACGTAATAAAAGACCTGCTTTGGGAGCAGTTTGAAGGTAGGCTGGATGAGAAATACGGAATTCTTATAGGAATTGAGAAAATAAATGATATTGGAGAGGGCAAAATAATAGAGGGAGATGGAGCAGTTTACTTCGATGTTGACTTTACAGCGATAGTGTTCAAACCTGTTATGCATGAGGTTGTAGAAGGACAAGTTGTTGAAGTGGTGGAGTTTGGAGCCTTTGTGTCTATAGGTCCACTCGATGCGCTGCTCCACATGAGTCAGATAACCGATGACTACATGGTTTACGATGAGAAGAACAAGAGACTTGTTGGTAAAGAGACAAAAAGAAGTTTAACTGAGGGAGACCTCGTCAGAGCAAGAATAGTTGCATTGAGCCTCAAGGAAAGTGACCCGGAAAAGAGCAAGATAGGACTTACAATGAGACAACCTTGGCTTGGTAACCTGAAGTGGATTGAAGAGGAAATAAAAAAGCTGGAGGGTGAACCGTGACAGAGCTCGCATGTAGAAAATGTAAATTTATAAATATAGACTCCAATGTATGTAGAAACTGCGGCAGCACAGAGCTGACAAAGGAGTGGTACGGATACTTGGTTGTTGTCGATCCAGAAAAAAGCACCATAGCAAAAAAACTTGGAATAAAGATTCCCGGTAAGTACGCTTTAAAAGTAGGGTAGTTCAGGTGAGAGAATGCTTAAATTAACAGATAAACTCAGAGTTGAGCTAAAAAAACCGTATGGAAATCTTGTTTTTAGCGTGAAAGAAGTAAAAAACCCTGTTGCATGTGTTGGAGATGTTGTAGGCTACACTTTTCTTTCTTCTGGAATCTTACCAAAAATTCTGATTTTTGATGGAAAAAGTGAAAGAAAGCCCTTTGATAAAGTTGAGGAACTGAAAAATTTGTCTTCCAACTACGTACATTTAAAAGCAAGAAATCCGCCGTCTACGATAACGCTCGAGGTTGTTAAAACAATAGGTGAGGCTGTTAGATTGGCAGATAGAGGAAACTTTGTCAGAATATTTGTGGAAGGTGAAGAAGATTTAACCCTCATTCCTCTAATATGTGCTCTGAGAGAAAATTCAGGTTCAGTCGTTTATGGCCAGCCCAGAGCGGGTATTGTAGACGTTGAAGTTACTCGCGAGAAAAAACTACTAATACTCCAGCTCTTGGAGCAGATGGTGAGCATTAAACATAACGGTAACAACGGAGATGATGTTATTGACACGTGTAGGAGGTGGGTTAATGGAAGTTGTCGTTGAATCTGAAAAACAGAATCCCCTGCTCAGAAGGAGGGAAGTTCACTTTAGGCTGAAGTACGATGAGGAGGGAAGAACTCCATCAAGAGCTGATGTTAGACAGAAGATAGCCGGACTTTTTAGTGCAGAAGTAGAGAGGGTCGTTATTGAATATATAAAGCCCGAGTTTGGAAAAGCAGAAGCTAAATGCTATGCAAAAATATATGATAGCGTAGAGGACTTGCACAGTATTGAGAGAGAGTACATAATAAAGAGGAATTTTGGCGTAAACGAATCGGAGACAGGGGGGTGATCGATTGTCTAAGGGTTCGGAGTGTGTCTCCAAATTCTACGAGATAAAGGGAGACAAGGTTGTCAGAAAGAGGAAGTTCTGTCCAAGGTGTGGAGAAGGAGTATTTCTGGCAGAGCATAAAGATAGAAGAACGTGCGGTAAGTGTGGATACACTGAATTTAAGAAGTAGTTAGAAAATAAGTTATAAAATAAGCTAAATAAAAAATAATTTTTTTAACTTTATGATAAGTCTTGGTATAGAAGGTACAGCATGGAACTTGAGTGTCGGAGTTGTTAGCGAGAAGGACGTAATTCTCTTAGAAAACGACCCATATATACCTGATAGGGGTGGAATCCATCCCAGAGAGGCTGCCCAGCACCATTCAGAGAAGATGGGGGCACTTCTCAAAAAAGTTTTTCTGAAACTCAGAGAGACGGGAATTGAACCTGAAGATATTGATATTGTAGCTTTCTCTCAGGGTCCCGGTATGGGCCCGTGCTTAAGAGTTGTTGCTACCGCTGCAAGAGTTCTTGCTCTAAAACTTGGAAAGCCCCTTGTTGGTGTCAACCATTGTTTAGCTCACGTTGAGGTTGGAAGATGGATATGCAAGGCAAAAAATCCAGTAACTCTTTATGTAAGTGGAGGAAACAGTCAGGTAATAGCGAGAAAAGGAAAATATAGGGTTTTTGGAGAAACTCTTGACATAGGTATAGGGAATGCAATAGACAAACTTGCAAGATACATGGGATTGAAACACCCCGGAGGCCCAAGAATAGAAAAACTTGCTAAGAAAGGTAAGAACTACTATGAACTGCCCTACGTCGTTAAGGGCATGGATTTTTCGTTTAGCGGTCTTGTTACAGCTGCTAAAAAACTGTATGATTCTGGAATACCTGCAGAGGATGTTGCATACAGTTTTCAGGAAACAGCCTTTGCTATGCTTGTTGAGGTTACTGAAAGAGCTCTGGCTTATCTCAACCTCGATGAAGTCTTAATTGCAGGAGGTGTGGGAGCAAACAGCAGACTTAGAGAAATGTTGGAAGTTATGTGCGAAGATAGGAGTGCCAAGTTTTATTCTCCTCCAAAAGAACTTCTTGGAGACAATGGAGCGATGATAGCCTACACCGGACTTTTGATGTATTCCTGCGGATTTGAAACGTCCGTGGAAGATTCTAAGATAAAGCCAGATTTTAGAATAGATGAAGTTGAAGTGCTGTGGGATTGATTTAACCAGCAAAAACGAATTGCAAAATTAACGCAAATAATTTTAACAACATCTTACGCCTATGAACGATGCTGTCTCCAATAGAAGTTACGCTAATTAAAGAGCTTGGAAAGGGTAAGTACAGTGTGGATGAAGCTGCAAAAAAAGCTGGAATTAAGAGAGATACAGTTCTAAAAGCGTCTTACTTGCTTCAGGAGAAAGGCTATGCTGAAGTAATAACTGAGGTAACAAGAAGGTACTTTCTAACTGATGAAGGTAAAATGTATCTTGACAGAGGTTTGCCTGAAGAAAAGCTTGTAAAATTGCTTGAAGACACAAATGATATAAAAGAATTACAGCAAAAAATGGGAAAGGTTGAGTTTGGTATTGCTCTTGGCTGGCTGAGGAAAAAAGGGGCTGTAGAGATAAGAGATGGAAAAATAAAACTTGTTAAAAAACCGGAATTCAAGGAAAAAGAGTGGTTAAGAGCTATAGCTGAAGGTAAAAAAATTGGAGAGAATGAATTAAAAACACTTTTAAAAAGAAAATTGATCGACTTTGATGAGGATAAAGAGATATATGTTTTAATAAAAGATGTGCCAGAAGTTGAGATATGTGAGTACATTTCAGATTTAACACCGGAATTAATAAAATCCGGTAAGTGGAAAAATAAAAAATTTTTGAAGTACGATATTGGAGTTCCAGCAAAAGATATTTTTGCTTCAAAACTTCATCCTTACGAGAGAATAATCAGGGAATGTAGAAGAATATTTCTTGAAATGGGGTTTACTGAAATAAAGGGAAACTACATTCAGCCAGCTTTCTGGAACTTTGACGCTTTGTTTCAGCCACAGGATCATCCAGCAAGAGACATGCAGGATACTTTCTATCTTGAAAAGTATGTAGGGCTGAATAAAGAGCTGGAGGACAGTTATGTGGAAAGAGTTAGAGAAACACATGAAAACGGGTGGATTACTGGTTCTACGGGATGGGGTGGAAAGTGGGATTTCAACAAGGCAAGACAACTCGTTTTAAGGACGCATACAACCGCAATAACCATACATTACTTAGCTCTAAATCCAGAACCACCGGTGAAGGCTTTCTGCATAGATAGAGTTTATAGAAGGGAAACTATAGATTCCACACACTTACCAGAATTTGATCAGCTTGAAGGTGTTGTTCTCGATAGAGGTGTTGGTTTTAAACACCTGCTCGGAATGCTCAGGGAATTTTTTATAAAAATGGGATTTGAAGATGTCAGATTCAGGCCGGGATACTTTCCTTATACAGAACCAAGTGTAGAGCCAGAAGTTTATGTGGAGGAACTGGGCTGGATAGAGCTCGGAGGTGCTGGAATTTTTAGAAAAGAAGTAACTGAACCCTTGGGAATAAAAGGAAAAGTCCTTGCTTGGGGTCTTGGAATTGGTAGGCTTGCGATGCTTCGCTTAGGCATGAAAGATCTAAGAAAGCTTTATCAGCCCGACTTGGGCTGGCTTAGGGATTGTCCGGTTGTTAGGCGATAAGTTTTTTTAAACACTAAATTTTAGTTAATTTGGGTGCTAAAAATGCAACAAATAAATTACGTAAAGATTAAAAACTATAAATGTCTTAAAGAATTTGAGTTTGAACCGGGCAGGATAAACATACTTGTCGGTAGAAACAATACTGGAAAATCTTCGGTTTTGGAGGCTATAGGTTTGATAATGTCATCTTTAAATGATTTTAAGGACTCAATGGAGAACAATTTAATATCAATCGTTATAAGAGGTGAAGATAATTTGCACGGCTTTAAGATACAACTACCGTTGAAGTATCTTATAGATAGTGAAGAAAATAAATCGGAAATCCTGCTTAAAAAAGAAGATAACAATCTGAAACTGTATATTGAATACCTTAAGGAAGGTTATCCAGAATCGGATATAAGTAATGATATAAGTAATTGTTTTGTTGAATACATCGATGATTTAGCCAGAGAGAGAAAAAAAATAAAATATGAGGAAATTTTAAAAAAGCTGGAGAATGTAATTGAATCAGAGATAGAAAAAATATTTAATAAACTGATTAATGCTGAGAAAGTATTTTTTAGCACGTATTTGAATAATGAAATATTACGGGCTTTCTGCTTGTTTGCGACGGTTGGACATCATACATTTATCAAAAAAATATCTGTTGATATGTCGCCCATTTTTGACGAAGATATTAGCTACGAGACACTAAGCTACGAAGATGCAAGATTTGAAATCAAAGAGATCAAAGCCGATTTAAGGGGGGCTTAGCTTGGAAAAACTAAAAGATTATGAATTGTTTAAAAAACTAATTGAATTGATAAGGGGGGATTTAGTATGCCAGTAGTCACACTCCACTGGGAAGAACTCGAAAGACTTGTGGGAGCGGATAGAGAAACAATTCTTGCTAAGCTACCGATGATAGGCTGTGACATCGAAAGAGTTGACGAGGAACATATTGATGTAGAGTTTTTCCCGAACAGACCGGATCTATACAGCGTGGAGGGTGTTGCGAGAGCTCTTAGAGGATTTCTTGGTATAGAAACTGGATACAAGCACTACGAAGTAAAACAATCAAACTGGAAGATATTAGTTGATGAGTGCGTAAAGTCGGTTAGACCAAGAATATGTGGGTGCGTTGTTAGAAGGCTGGAGATAACAGATGAAGTTATAAGATCACTGATGGAAGTTCAGGAAGACCTACACTGGACGATAGGCAGAAACAGAAGGAAAATGGCAATAGGAGTACACGATCTGAGAGTACTTGAATTTCCGCTGAGATACACAACAGTCGATGAGTCTTTCTCATTCATTCCGCTTGATTTTGAAGAGGAAATGAGTGTGAAAGAAATACTCGAGAAACATCCTAAAGGAAAGGCATACAGCTTTATCCTTGAAGGTTACAGTAGATACCCTATAATCCTCGATTCCAATGGTGAGGTCGTTTCCCTGCCTCCGATAATAAATGCAAACAGAACAAGACTGACAGAAAAAACGACAGACATATTTATAGATGTTACTGGTTTCGACAAAAACGTTGACAGGGCGATAAATATTCTTGCGACCATGCTTGCAGACAGGGGAGGATTAGTAGAGAGTGTTGAAGTGATTTATCCGGACAGCCCTGAAATAACCCCTGATCTGTCACCTTCAAAAACAAACGTTGATATAGAAGAGGTGGAGTCACTGCTTGGTTTTAAACTCAGTGAGGGAGAAATAATCTCGGCACTGGAAAAAATGAGGTACGGTGTTAATGTCAAAGATGGGTACTTCGAAGTACTCGTTCCACCTTATAGAGCGGATATAATGCATTCGTGGGATGTGATAGAAGACATCGCAATAGGTTACGGGTATGACAGGATAGTTCCCGATTATCCGAGAACAGCTACAGTTGGAAAAACTCACAACTGGAACGAGCTCAGAGACATAGTTAGAGAGGTGATGATAGGACTCGGCTACATGGAAGTTATAACATTTACCCTGACGAGTGAGAAAGTCCAGTACAGCTACATGAGAAGAAAGAAGCCTGAAGCGTGGAAGTTCTACACACCGGTAATGCATCCGCTCAATGAAGAACACAGAATACTGAGAACAAACATTCTTCCGAAACTTCTTGAAGTTCTATCGGCAAATGTCCATTATCCACTACCTCAGAGAATATTTGAAGTGGGGGATGTTGTAATAAACATGGAAAACAAACTCAATCTATCTGCCTGTTCAACTCATGCAAGGGCAAACTTTTCGGAAGTCAGAAGTCTGGTTCAGGCAGTAATGCGCGAACTTGACCTGAGCTGGAGCGTTAAAGAGTGCGATGACGGAGCATTTATAGAGGGAAGATGTGCAGAGATAGTTGTGGATGGACTGAAAGTTGGTGTCTTTGGGGAAATTCATCCCGAAGTTCTTGAAAATTTTGGAATTCCCAACCCGACTGTTGGATTTGAGCTTGATTTAAGTATGCTCAACACGGGCGAACTTATTTAGCGGGTTTTACAAATGCTTTCGAATACAGAACTTTTGAACAGAATACAGCAGAGAATAAAGGAGTTTGAGAGACTTGGAGAGGGAACTACATTTTTTGATTTTAGACCATTTCTTGATTTAAAGCTAAAGGCGACAATAAAGGGTGAACTTCTGTTTTGTATATCAACTGCAAATTCCTCCGCAAGATCAGGATTGGTTTTTCAGAGCTTACTGGAACCAAAGCTTTTGGGAAGTATTGAAGTGAATAAAGAAGAACTGGAGAAACTAATGCGCTTAGCTGGAGTGAGATTTTATCGTAAGAAGTCCAGATATGCTGTAAAGGCACTCAAGAACTTTAACGTTGTGAAAACGGCTTTGAAAAAAGATTCTCTCAATGCAAGAGAATATCTGGTCAAAAAAATTGATGGAATAGGTTATAAAGAAGCAAGCCACTTCCTCAGGAATGTAGGCAGAAAAGATGTTGCTATACTTGACAGGCATGTGGTGGGGTGGATATACGATAAACTATACGATAAACTATCTTTTGATAGCCTTCCCAAGACATTGACTTCAAAAAAGTATAGAATTCTTGAAGAAACATTAAGAGAAATTGCCAGAATCAAAGGTATCACTCTTGCTGAGCTTGATCTGTTGCTCTGGTACGAAAAGACAGGAAAAGTTTTGAAGTAAATTGATTGAGCTGAGGCACTCCAAACTTTTTAAAACCTCGAGGTAACTTCTTGAATATGGGAAATGCGAGGAAATTTGAAGGACTGATGTATCATTTTGCATTTATGCTTTTTCTGTTTTTCTTCGCTGCAGCTCTTGGATTCTATCAAGCACAGATAAATACAGCTTTTGCGGGAAGACAGATGGAACAGTTAAGTAAAATGTTCTCGTTTGTAAAAAATTTGTCATTGCCAGAAATATTTCTGCTGA
>QNXS01000066.1 GCA_003978865.1 Archaeoglobus sp.
ACTCTCCGCTTCGCTTTGGTGCTTTCACACTCGGACAACAAGCGGATAAACGGTTTCAGGCTCTCAACCCTAACCCAAACCCACTTTGTGGGCTTCGCACATTCGCAATACGTTATATGAAATTGAGGCGATGTTGCTATGATTCCGGGGAATATAAAAAGAGAACACATTATTAAAGCAATAGAGGAAACTAGAAAAAATGGAATTCCAAAAAGCAGAAAGAAATTTCTTTTAGAAGTCAATGGAGAATATTATCCCCCCAAATATGTTATTTCATTGGCCAACAAGTATGTTAATGGTGAAATATTAGATCCCACTAAGTTTAATGGAGGTAAAGAAACAAACGGTTTTCTCAGGAAGCTTGGCTTCAATGTCGTAAGTGTTTCAGTAAAGGAAGAAAAAGCTACTGAATCACCTAAAATGAAAAAAGAAAGAAAATTTCCAAATACTCACAAAGGTGAAAGATGCCCCAGATGTAAAGAAACTATTAAAAGACTTTTAGAGAAAATTTACGGAAAAGTTGAAGGGAACTATAAGTTTAATGTAGGAACTCGTCCAGAAAATTTTAAAGGAAGACCATATTATAACAAATTAAGGGAAATTTATGAAGCACTTAAGAGTTATAGAGGATTTAAAGAATTTGTTAAAGCAAAGACACCTCCAAATTGAGACCTCTTTATTCCAAATCCTGGATTTATTGTAGAATTTGATGAATCCCAACATTTTACATTGCCGAGAAAAATAGCTCTAGAGAGATATCCTTCCGACCTTGAATTAGGGTTTAACAGAGAAAAATGGATTAGATTATGCGAAAAAATTAATGCTAAAGATAATTATCCTCCCTATAGAGATGAACAACGCGCATGGTATGATACCCTAAGAGACTCTCTCCCGGCAATATTGGAATTAAAACCTACAGTTAGACTCTTTGCTAAGGATTTTGTGTGGTGTAGGTTAAATCCAGATAATCCAAAAGATGTAGAAAAATTTAAAAGAATGATAGAAAATAAGGCAGACTTTGGGGTATTAAAATAAGAAAAGATCAAAATCTTTTTAGCGAGGATAATTATTACTGATGGATGGGAAGGGAGGCCTGAGATGCAAAAAAGTTGCTTAAAGAAATTTATGATAAATGGCCAAAAGGATAAGAATGACTTACCAGATGCTTTAATGAAATGGAAGATCTGGAAGGAAAAAGGCATAATTTCAGATGAATTGTTTGGAATAGGACCTAAGCCAGATAAGCAAAAGTGCTGGGTTGTTGATGTTGAAACCATAAGAGAAAACGATTATTACCTCAATGCCAACCGCCACACTCCTTATAAAGTTGAAGAAGTTGAATACGAAGATCCCACAACGCTTATGGAGGAGCTAATTTCAAAGTAGGAGGAAATACTTGAGGGATTAGTTAAATTAAAGACACTTTGTGGGGGGTGGAATATGAAGACTCTGCATGAAATATTAAAAATTCTGGAAATCCATAAGCAAGAACTCAAAGAAAGGTTTGGAGTCTTAAAGATTGGTGTATTTGGTTCAATTGCAAGAGGAGAGGAAACGGGAAAGAGCGATATAGACATTTATGTGGAAATTGACCTTGAAAAAATGAGTTTTTCAAAGTATCTGGAACTCATAGATTATTTGGAAAATTTGCTTGGTAGAAAAGTAGATCTTCTGACAAGGGATAGTGTTGAGACTATAAGAATTCCTTACATCAAAGAGGAAATCAAAGGGAGTATAGTTTATGTATAGAACCGATAAAGAGTTTTTGTTTGATATGCTTGAAGCGTGCAAACGGATAAAAAAGTATGTATCAGGCTTAAATTATGATGATTTTCTTAAAAATGATGAAAAGCAGGATGCGGTAATAAGAAACATTGAAATAATCGGGGAAGCAGTAAAGAAAATTTCTCAGGGGTTAAAAGATAAATATAAAGATGTTGAATGGAAGAATATAGCGGGAATGCGAGATAAACTTATCCATTTTTATTTTGGTGTGAAGCTGGAAATAGTCTGGGTCGTTGCCACTAAGGAAATCCCTGTCCTTGAGAGTAAGATAAAAGAAATTCTGCAAAAGGAAGGGTGGGGTAATAGAGCATGAAAACTTTGCAGGAAATTATGGAAATACTAATCGGACAAAAAGAGGAGCTTAGAAAAAAGTATAAAATTAAAAAAATAAAAATTTTTGGCTCATATGCGAGAGGAGAACAGAGAGAGGCGAGTGATATTGACCTTATAGTGGATTTTGAAGAGATCCCTACATTCATTGAACTTATGAAAATTCAGGAGGAACTGGAAAAACTCCTGGGTGTAAAAGTTGACCTTCTCACCGAGGAAAGCATAAGCCCCTTTATAAAACCATACATTAAAGAGGTTGTGACAATATGAAATTTGCAAAGCCCTATCTTGAGCACATTTTGCAGGAGTGCGAGTTTCTCATAGAAAAGTCAAAGGAGATAAAGTTTGATGATTTTATTGAAGAGCCGGTTCTTATGCGTGCCTTTGTAAGAAGCCTTGAGATAATTGGCGAGGCTGTTAAAAACCTGCCTACGGGATTCAGAGAAAAGTATTCAGAAGTCCCATGGAAGGAAATAGCGGGTATGAGAGACAAACTTATCCACGAATACTTTGGCGTAAATTACAAAATTGTTTGGAAAAGAGGGCTGGCGATGAACTTTGAAAACCTGCCAGAAACTTGGAAGGTTGTGAGATTGGGAAGGGTTGTAAGTAAGGTTGTAAGTGGATTTGCTATAAATAAAAATTTCATGTAAACAAAGGAAGGATTAATCAGTTGAGACACACAATATTAGTTTAGATGGATCGGTTAATTTGGATGGGGTGGTATATGTTCCCCATATAGCAAAATACGATTACATTTTCCCCAAAAAGGGAGAAGTGGTATTCAATAATAGTATTTAATTGACGGGTTATTTCTAACATTTTATTTGAGATACTTACAGAGTATAGGCTATTTTTCTTCAATTTGTTCAAGATAGGTCAAGCGGGTGTAAATACGCAAAAACTTTTGAATATTACAGTTTTCTTCCCCCACTCTTCGAACAAAAACGCATTGTTGAAATTCACAGCCTTGCAGAGGATTTAATAAGTAAGCAAACCTTTATAACAGCGCAATCTAGCAATTTATTGGGCAAAGGCACTTTAGATGTTCACAACAACATCCAAAATTTCGGCTTGGCGGCTTTAAAAATAATTGGGAGGTATGAAATATGAGCTTAAAAGAACAAACTTGCAATAAAATACACAATCTTTTGATAAATATTGTTAGGACCAAGCTAAGAGAGTATAAACCAGAAACAAACTATATGCCATTTCATTTTAGATTGTTAGGGAGAGATAGGTACGCTATGTTTTCATTCATCCAATCAATGAATACTACATTTGGAATTTCTATATGGGAACAAGTTGCTGTTATTCTCGCTGAAAGTGCCGGATTTCAAGCTATGAGGCAATATGATCTACTAGGAAACATAGATACTGAAACTGAAAAATTAATCCAAAATATTCATTATGAGCTAAGAGCAGGTACAAGGCAAGTAGATAAATTAGAGGAGATTGAGCTTATAAGAAAAAGTATAAAGGAAGGTGTACCAAAGAAAGACCCTGATTCGAGAGTAGACCTTTTTGTAAGAATTGGTGATGTGGAAAATTATTTTGATATAACGAGTGCAAAGCCCAACATGAAAGAGTTTGCAGCATTAAAACTAAAACTTTTAAGGTGGACAGCATTGAGATTAAGTCAAGATAAAAACGCTAAGGTATTTACAAGACTTGCAATACCATACAACCCTTATCATCCTCAACCTTATCAACGGTGGACTTTGAAAGGCTTGTATGACTTAGATGGAGGAGAGATCTTAGTTGGAGAAGAATTTTGGAATTTTGTTGCGGATGATGACATATATGATGAATTATTAGATGTATTTCGGGAAGCAGGAAATGAATTGAGGGAAGAAATAGACAGAAAATTCGCTCAATTCCGAAAAAGAAGTGATTAAAATGAATAGAAAACTAATTGAAAAATGGTTTCCAGTAAGGGAAATAAGTAGAGATGCTGGAATCGAAATGGCATATAAGTCTGCATCTGCGTACATAAAACATGCAAGAGAGATTGGAATATCTGGAAATATAGGAAGAGATTTCTTTGACCCTAAAATAAGAAATTTACACCCATGGTTTGCTCGAAGGCCATGTTCTGCAGCTAGGTCAATAACTCTCGCATCCATTTTTACTAACGGTGTTGATAATGATGTATTTATGGACGCTCTTGGGTGGAATATGAAAAAAGAAGCATACCTTCAAAACAAATATCCCCCACTTTTATTTTATACAGATCCTAAGAGGGACATAATTACAAATTTGTTAAACAAGGAAGGGAAAAAATCAGATGAAATTGTTGTTTGTGATCCAATGGCTGGTGGGGGAACAATTCCTTTTGAAAGTCTAAGATTAGGGTTTAGAACGGTGGCAATTGATTACAGCCCAGTAGCGTATATTATCCTAAAAGCCACAATAGAGTATCCTGCCAAATATGGTAAAGAGCTTGCAAATAGGGTGAAGGAAGAAGCGAAGAAATTAATTTCCTATATCGAAAAAAATCTCGGTAATTTTTACCCAGAGGATACTGAAGGATATATATTTGCAAGAGGAGTTAAATGTCCCAAATGTGGTGGACATATCCCATTAGTTCACAATTCAGAAATTGCGAGCAAATATTATTTAGGTTTTCATTTTAACAATGAAAAGAAATACTTTATTCCTTATATTTCTAAATTCCCAACCGAGTTGCCCCATATTAAAAGGGGAGTAATCGTATGTCCTTACTGTGGACATGCGATGAAAAAATATCAAACTTATAGAATTTGGACAGAGAAACATAACAAAATTCTAGAAGACCTTGCTAAAGGAAAAATTAACAAGGATGATATTTTATTCACCCACATCGTTTTAATTAGACAAACAAAAGATGGGTATAAGGTAGCCAACGATAAAGATTTTAAAGCTTTTTTGAAAGCCTGTAAGCGGTTTTCTGATTCATTTACGGAAATTAAGCCATACCTACCGATGGAGGAAATCCCGAAAGATAATGAGGTCTTTGACCCAGTTAAAAAACATGGCATTAGGTATTGGTATCAATTGTTTAATCCTCGTCAATTACTTTCAGTTGCACATCTTATAAGATACATAAATGAACGAATACTCGCAATAGAACCTACCGATGATATTGGAAAAGCGTCAATGTTATACCTTGCCTTAGGAATAAGCCGAGTTATAGATTATAATTCAATTGTAACCACATGGAAAAAGGGTACAATAAGAGATACACTCGGACAATATGCGAGAAATAGAAAAGTATCGTATGGAGAGGCGTATTGTGAAGCCATAGTTCCTCGAAGGAATCTAAGATGGATTTTTGAAACAGATATAAATAAGAAAACTCAAGGTGGTATAGTACCCGTATTACAAGAAATCTGCAAAAGATTGGAGGGGTTGGGTGATAAAATTAGTGTAATCCATGGAGATGCAAGAAGATTAACATCTTATTTCAACGAAAAATTCGATTTAATAAATGTTGACCCACCTTATTTTGATACGCACATTTATAGTGACATCAGTGAATATTTCTGGCAAGTGTTGAGATTATCCCTCAAACAGCTTATAGATGATGGATTTATATTCAATAACAAAGAAATAGTTGAATGGAATACGCTCTCTCAAACTGTCCCAAGAGAAGGGGAACTGATAGTAAGAAAAAGTAAAAATCATGTTAGAGGTCAGAACGAATTTAATGAAATTTGGTATGCTAAACAGATGTTAGAATTCCTCAAAGAAGCATATAGTATATTGAAAGATGATGGACTTTTGATTGTATGGTTTACGCATAGAAGCTTAAATGCTTGGAAATCAATAATAAGCGCTTTATATGGTAGCAATTTTTACATAACAAGAATATGGCCGGTAACGACTGAACTTCTTACCAGACTTGTAGCCAAGAAGAACAATAATGTCCTTGATAGGACTCTTATAATCGTTGCGAGAAAGAAACTTGAAACAAAAATTGGTATGGAAGAACACGCTCAAAAATTGGCTTATGAGATTGCTGATGCTTTAAAAGAAATAGGAACATCGGGTAAGGAACTTAAAACATTCTTATATGCAGCGATTATGAGCGGTGTCACTGTAGAGCCTCTAAAAAATGATCCAATTAATTACTGTTATTCCAAACTTATACCAAAATCATTGAAGATAGCGGATGAAATTATCCCCACAATAATAGCCAATTTTCAAGAAAATAACAATGATGAACTCTATAGAACTCCATAAGCTCTTTTAGAAGATGATTAGAATGATGCCTCGCACCTATCTGCCCCTTTAGTCACTTCAACCTTCTAAGGGTATACAACAATCGAGTGTGGCTTTGGCTAAAACCATTCATCCAAAAGGTGTGTTGCTCAAAATACTAAAATAACATGTAAAAAAATATATAAAAATTTACCTGCTAAACTTGGATAACTTGCATATTATCTCGCACGTGTGCTCCAGATAACTTGCAAGCCTGTACGCCTCTTCAATGCTTCTGCCGGCAGTGTAAATTCCATGCCCCCTTACAATTACCGCTTTCCTTTTGCTTAACTCTTTTACAATAGCTTCTGCCATACTTTCAGAGCCAAAGTTACATGTTGTAACCTTAATATTTCCAACAAAGTATCTCCCTTCCAGATCCAGTGGGTTTATTTCAGATTTTTTAAATGAGAGAACAACTCCGTACACTCCATGGCAATGCAGAACCGAGTTGAAATCACTCCTCCTGTAAACCTCTCTATGAATTAGTTGATCACTGGAAGCTAAGGGATTTTTCCCGTTGCCCCATATTTCCATTCTTACAAACGATGTTTCATCAAGCTCATCAAGCATCGCCCCCGTTCTTGTTATGTAAAAGAAATTTCCTTCTCTGAAGCTTAGATTTCCACTTGATCCATCTATCAGCCTTTGAAGAAGTAATTTCTTTCCAATCTCACTCGCTCTTTTTATGTTTGCTCTTACTTTTGAGGGCAACATGCAATTATTTAGTCTCCCATGTTTTAGCCTTTTTGCTGGACACCCCAAACGTTATATAGTATGTATTTGTCATTATAATTATGAATATGAGCTACCAGATAATACCCAATGTCGAGTTGAAAAAGGGCTCGAACATAATGGTATACGGTCCAACTTTTACAGGTAAGTCAATGTTTGTCAGATCAATTTTCAGAGACTTCATAAGTAGGGGATACGGCGGGATATACGTTTTAACGAAGGATTCGGCAGAAACTCTAATGAGCTGGTTAGGTACCGGATATGATAGCAGAAAAGTCAGGATAATAGATTGTGTAACAAAATCAATGGTTGGGAATGTAAAGGATACAGATTCAGTAAAGTACAGCACAGTAATGGATTTAACTGGAATATCTGCAAAAATAAGCAAGTTTTTCGAGGACTTCTGGAGAAGCGGTATAAAGAACATTGTTGTCGTATTTGACTCCCTCTCCACACTGCTCATGTACATGAATCTTCAGACAGTATTCAGATTTTTGCACATACTAACTGGTAGAGTAAAGATAACGGAATCCATTGCATTCTATATAGTTGAGGACGGAATGCACGATGAAAAAACGATAGTAACTTTGAAGCAGCTGTTTAGTGGCGTGGTGGAGTTTAAAGAAGATAACGGAAGGAAGTACGTCCGATTTGTTAGCCCGTTTATGCAGACAGAGTGGAGAGAAATTGTAGTTGATGAAGAAGCCGTGGTGGTTACATGAAGGTAATTTCAGGTATTCCCGTTCTTGATGAGATGATTGAAGAGATTCCGGAAGGAAAAGTACTAACTTACTGGATAGATCCGGAGGTCGAAGGGAACGTATTTGCAATGCAAACTCTGTTTACAAATCTGGAGAGAGATTGCAGATGTGCATACGTCACTCTCACATATTCACCGGAGGTTGTGGTAAGTGAATTTAACGAGTTTGGATGGGATGTCGAGAACTACAAAAATTTCAACATAGTGGACCTTCACTCTGCTTACGTCGGGTTGCCATCAAACTGTAAATACAGTGCCGATCCAACAAACGTTGATGAAGTGAACGATGTTCTGATGAAAGTTATAGAGAACTGTGACCTCGTAGTTGTTCCCGTATCCTCAATAATAGATGTCTGTGGGGAGAGCAGTATAGAGTGCATTGGCGAATGGTGTGATTTTATAAGAGACAAGAGTTCGAGATTGGTATTTACATTTGTTTCCTGGCCATATCCGGAAAAGATAGAGAACTTCATAAAGGTTAACTCCAACGCAATAGTTAGAGTTGGGGGCGTCCATCATCGCGTCATACTTGGTTACTACTATGGAGTTGTTAAAGTTGACTGGAAGAACATAAAGAGTAAGGCTATCCTTTTTAAGCTCGTCAGACCGGGAGGTGTCAGAGCATACATACCCAAGATTTTAGTTACAGGACCGTACAACGCTGGAAAAAGTACTTTCGTTCATGCTGTATCGATGAGGTCAATATCGGTTGACAGGCTTGGAACAACAGTCGCACTCGATCATGGACACTTGGAGTACAGAGGTTTTTCAATAGACCTCTTCGGAACACCCGGCCAAGAAAGATTCGATCCAATTCTCAAAATTATTGGAAAAGAGGCTCTTGGGGTGATACTTGTTGTAGATTCGACAAAACCGGAGACCTTTCCAAGAGCAAAACAGATGCTCGAATCCGTTGCACATTTTGGATTGCCTTACGTTGTTGCCGCGAACAAGCAGGATTTACCCGGTGCTTTACCTCCGGAGGAGGTGAGGAAGAAAATGTACCTTCCAGAAGATGTACCAATCATTCCAGTATCTGCTGTAAATGGAGAAGGTGTTTATGAAGTTATTGATTCTTTACTTGGGTTGTTAACCGGGAGATTGTGGGTGAGTGAAGATGAGCCTGAGAGCACAGCTTGAAGATATTTTAAAGGAGCTGAAATCTACGGGAGATATAGAAGCTTCAGCTATTGTTTCCAGAGACGGTTTGCTTATAGCAGCCGATATATCATCAAGCGTAAATGCAGATGCATTTGCTGCCATGAGTGCAACTATGCTTGGAGCTGCAGAAACAGCAATGTCTGAACTTGGAAAGGGGATGCCAGACAGGGTTGTGGCTGAAAGCTCAAGCGGTAAGATTGTCGCTACTGGTGCTGGGGAGAGGGCACTGCTTGTTGTTATGACAACACCCAAGGCTAATTTGGGTTTAATTCTGCTTCAGCTTGGTAAGGCAAGTAAGAAAGTTGAGATGTTGCTGGGGTGATTTAATGAGTGACCCGATGTTCGATCTTTTAGTTAGTAAAGATTTAAGCGAGATGAGCGAGGAGGAGCTTGACAGCACATTTGTCGTTCATGAAGACGGCGTCAAAAAGTTTCTTGGCAGGATCCCTCTTGGATGTATATATGCTACCTTTCTCGCCGGACTTTACATTGAAATGGAAAAAATAGTTGGACGGGCGGCTAAGGGATTGATACTCAGCGCTTCAAGGAACAGAGGAAAAATTGCGGGAAGTGCAATAAGAAGAAGGTACGAGAAAGATCATGGAAAGATGAATGATAAAAAAGCAGAGATGATCGTAAAAAACATGGTTACAATATGGGGTAAATGCTTTGGCTGGGGGAAAATTGAGTTTGAACGTGGTGATGAATTTAGAGTAATCGTAAAGAATTCACTTGAGGCTGTCGGATTCATCAAAATTAAAAAGAGGGGAAATCATCCAGTTTGCTGGATGTTACTTGGCTACACGTGGGGACTTCTTGAAGGTATTTTTGCAAGGAGGTTTGAGGGCAGGGAAGTTAGGTGTGAGGCTGTCGGTGATGAGCGGTGCGAGTTCGTTTTTCAGACTGTTGGATAGCTGACAACAAACTATTTTTACAGCTTTTTCATCATTTCAGTAATGAGACTGCCACTTTACATTGAATTTAAAGGAAAAAACGTCCTTATTATAGGTGGGGGAGGGGTAGGAACTTCAAGAGCGAAAAAATTTCTTGATGCCGGAGCGAACGTAAGAGTGCTGAGTTTGGATTTTAGCAGAGAACTTGAAGAACTTGCAAGAAAGAACTCTGTTGAGTTGATCAGAGGTAACGCATTCGATGAAAGAGTGCTTGAGGAGAACATCTCATGGGCTAACCTTGTCACAGTTGCGATACCTCCGCTCGAGCTTAATGAGAAAGTCATAGAAATTGCAAGAAAGCACAGAACACTCGTTAACTTGGCTAACGATGCGGAAAGAACAGAGGTAATCGTTCCATTTGAAGGTGAAGTGGATGGTATAAGGTTTGCCGTTACGACTGAAGGAAAGAGCGGAGTTGTTGCAAGAAAGGTTAGAGATTCAATAAAAAAGATGATAGAAGATGATGAAGAGTTAATTTATTTGCTTGAATCAATGTATCACCTGAAAAAGTATATGAAGGAGAGAGGCATTCCCGTTCAGATGAGAATGAAGCTTTACTTTGTTATAGCAGCAGAACCTGAATTCAGGGAACTTGTCAGAAATGAGAACGTGGAAGAGGCTAAGAAACTTGTAGAAAAACTTGTTGAAGAGTACGTCTCCGGTAAGAGGGAAATAGATGATAGACTCATCAAAATCAAGTTCTAAATTCGATAGTCAAACTGTAAGACTGTTGATGGATATTCAATACAGACTGCCGTTGACCACCACCCCACTGTCCGAGCTGGCTGAGAGGGCTAATATCAAAGAGGATTTTGTAATCAACAGGCTGAGAGAACTTCACAAAACCGGAGTGATAAAGAGGTACGGAGCCAATCTGAACTACAGGGCTTTCTCCAAGCAACAGAGAGCCGCGCTTGTCGCAGCTAAGGTGGATGAAAGCAGAATTGAGGAGGTTGCCAGAATCATCAACTCATACAGACCAAAGCATAACTACTGGAGAGATGCGAGCTACAATGTATGGTTCACAATTAA
>QNXS01000009.1 GCA_003978865.1 Archaeoglobus sp.
ATGTCCAAACTCTCAGAAATCAGGAATACATTTCTGACAGGATTGCTGATACTGATACCCCTCGCCACAACAGCATACATCGTTTACTGGACGTTCAACACTCTCGATAGTTTCATGCGACCAGAACTGAACGAAATCTTCGGGTTTTACATACCGGGAATGAGCCTCATCACATTGACTGCAATAATACTCCTTTTAGGAGTGTTTGGAAGACTAACAGTTGGTAGAAGACTAATAGAATTTATTGAATCGAAACTGATGAAGGTACCCGTAATTAGAACGATCTACTCCGCAACAAAAGAGGCGAGTAAGGCAATTCTTGTTTCTGAGACTGAAAAAATAAAAGGAGTTGTTTTGGTTGAATACCCAAGAAAAGGAGTATATGCAATAGGATTTACTACGGGAGGTAAAATTCCAGATGCTAACGTAAAAACAGGAAAGAGGTTGCTGAACGTCTTTATACCTACATCCCCCAACCCAACTTCGGGACTCGTTATCCTCGTTCCTGAAGACGAGCTGATATACCTGAATATAAGCGTGGAAGATGCTTTGAGGATAATCATGTCTGGTGGTTTTACCAAGCTGTAGTTGTTTCGGGATACCGAAAGAATTATATAATTTAGGCATGCCTAATTCAACGTGATACCTCTATCAGCACTGCGAAACGGTGAGAAAGGTGTGGTAAAGACAATTCTTGGAGGAGCTGGTGCTCACAGAAATCTGATGGATTTGGGAATTGTAGAAGGTAAGGAAATTAAAGTTGTGAAGAATTCTGGAGGTGCAGTACTTGTTGCTATTAACGGGACTAAGCTTGTGGTTGGTAGGGGTCTGGCTATGAAAGTTCTCGTTGAGAAATATGGAGATGGTGGAAATGATCTCTAAGAGCTGTGATATGAAGCTCAGCAGAAGAACAGAAGACTACTTGGAGGCTATATATCATCTCAGTGAAAGTAGAGGTTACACGAGAGTAAAGGAGATAGCAGAGCATCTTGGGGTTAAACCGGCAAGTGTTTCGGAGATGTTATCTAAGTTATCTAACAAAGGTTTCATTGTATATGAGAAAAGATTGTTCGTTTCTTTAACGGCAGAGGGCAGAAAGGTGGCTGAATGCGTTAGGGAGAGGAGAGAGACCCTTGTAAAATTTTTTGTAATGCTTGGAGTTCCCAGAAAGATTGCTGAAGAAGATGCTTGTATAATGGAACATGTTTTGCACAAAGAAACAATGACGCAGCTTAGAAAGTTTGTAAAGTTCGTCGAGGACTCTCCAGCCGACCCAATGTGGCTAAGTCATTTCAGAGAATACTGTGAAAGCGGAGTGCATCCGTGCATCAAAAGTTAATTTTTGTATTACGATTTTATACAAGTTTTATACAACATTGCATCCAAGTATTTCCATGTGCTTTAAAGCAAACTTTTCTCTTTCCTCGCTCGTTCCGGCTGTGCAGTTTTTTAACACGGAAACTTTGTAACCGTACTGTACAGCATCAACCGCTGTATGCATAACACAAACATCAGTTGCAACTCCGACAACTGTAATCCTTTTGATTTCAAGCTCTTTAAGTATGAGCAAGAGGTCGGTCATTAAAAAAGCCGAATATCTCCTCTTCTTGACGTAGTAATCCGGTTCTGGAAGCTCATCTATTACTTCTGCTCCCCAACTGCCTTCTATGCAGTGTTCCGGCCAAAGCTTAAATTCAGAGTCGTTTTTTATATGCCAGTCCTGCGTATAAATGACTGCATCTCCCATCTTCTTTGCTTCCTTAACAGCTTTTACAACACTGTTTACTATGTTTCTGCTCCTCTCGAGGAACAGTGCACCCTCCTCTCTGCAAAAGTCATTCTGCATATCTACAACCAATAACGCTCGCATAACAGGACTTTGTTTGCTGGAATTAAAGGTTTTCTATCAAGTTTGCTATTCCAATCTATCTATTAATTTTAGGTTTAAATCAACTATTAAACTATTGAGCTCTACTCCAGTACAGCGTGTCTCTTTTCAAGATCTTTCTCAGTTAGTCTTTTTATACTCATCAGCTCAGCAATCAAGCCATCAAGAAATATTAGAGCTGTTAATTCGAACATCGTTCCAAGAGGGGCGATATTGCTAAGATTTTCGTCTCTCTGATACTTGCTCTTTCCATTCAGAAGGACAATTACGTCACTCATCTTTGCCAAGGTCGAATTCTCATTTTGTGTTATGGCAGCGAGCATAGAACCGATTTCATCTTTGGCTTTTCTGCTTATGTTAACTACGGATGTCGTTTCTCCCGATCCAGAAATTGATATTAGTAAATCCTCTTTACCAATTCTTGGAGTTACAGTCTCTCCAACAACATATACGTCATAACCGAGATGCATCAGTCTCATTGCAAATGCTCTTGCTACAAATCCGCTTCTGCCAGCTCCCATTATAAAGATCTTCCTCGCTCTTTCTATTACATTCATGAACTCCTCTACCTGCCTCATATCAACTGTTCTCTTAAGATTCTCTATCTGATCTGCCATTATGTCCAGAAACTTCAATAAGTTAGCCCCCACAAGCTGCTGCATAATTCGCACCTCTTCGCCGGCTCTCCCATTTTTAAACGTATCTTAATCTCTCCCCATTTTAAACGCATATTAATTTTCATTTCATTACTATTTTTGGGCTAAGCCAATTTAAATTTAAGCTTTTCTGATTGTGAAATGTCAAAAAGTACGATTTGAGCACCGGTATAAATACCCGAAAATAGACAGTAGTAATAAATAGGAAAAAATCAACTAAGTAACATGGAAGTTGAATTCGGCAGAAATTCGGAAGTTATTTACACGGAAGTTAATGTTGATGGCGGGAAAGTGGCATACTTAACTTTAAACAGACCGGAAAAAAAGAACGCTCTATCACTTGAGATGCTCAATGCTCTCTGTGATGCCATGGATGAGGCAAGCAAACCAGAAATAAGAGCTGTCGTTTTAAAAGGAGCTGGAAATTGTTTTTCAGCTGGACATGACTTAAGGGAAATTGCTGAAGGAGATGAAACATTTGTTAGGACAATATTCGAAAGTTGCTACAGACTTATGAGGAAGATACGGCAGATACCTAAGCCTGTTGTAGCTCAAGTTCACGGTTACGCTGTTGCAGCGGGATGCCAGATAGTTGCAGCCTGTGATATGGCTTTTGCATCTGAAGATGCTAAGTTTTCCCTGCCGGGTGTTAAGATAGGATTATTCTGTGCAACTCCTCTCGCAATTATTAGTAGGGTTATTGGCAGGAAAAAAGCTTTTGAGATGGCTTTTACAGGAGAGATAATAGATGCTTTTGAGGCTGAAAAGATTGGACTCATAAACAGGGTTGTGAAAAATCATGAGCTCGATAGCGAGGTCAGAGATGTTGTTGGAAAACTCTCTAAGTTTAGTAGGAGTGTAATAGAAAAAGGTAAGGAATTTTTCTACAAACAGTACTGTATGAACGAGTTCGATGCCATACTGTACGGGATAGATGTCATAGTTGATATGTGCGGTGAACAAGCCGCAAGAGAAGGAATCTCATCGTTTCTGGAGAAAAGGAAATCGAAGTGATTGCATCTTTTAATCTCTAATCAAGAATTTTTTCATAAACTTTATTCCTTCTAACATCTGTTCAACGTCATCCTCTTTTCTCCTGCATCCCAGTTCATCTGACAGCTTTCTTAGAGTATCCACATCGTAGCAGGCAATGTAGAACTTTGCCATCTCATCATCATTGAGCGTTTTACCCATACTGTAAACTCCAAGCACGAGCTCCATGAATATATCGTTCATTTCGTTGTATACTTTTGCTCCCTGATCCTCTATCCACTCTCTAACGCTCCACTCTCTGCTCTGTTTATGGCCTTCGCAGAATTCTTCGTAAACTACATGGTAGTATTCATCATTCAAACTCTTCATTCTGACAAGAGGGTATAGTCTGCAGGAAGCTGGCCTATCTTGATAAACAGCACAACCTTTCTCAGTTACGAAGGGACAGGCATTATCCACGAGTTTTAACGTTACTACCGGCAAGCCCGTTGCTGCACCAATGTGCCATGTAGTGTATTTATCCAAGAATTCTGTTGAACTCATGTTAAGGCAATTCTTCAGTCTTACAATATCGTATGGCATGAGAATGAGAGTCAGACCTTTACAGCAGGCGTTGAAACATGGAATACCTGGATGGCAGTAGAAGTTAAATGTGTCATCCAGTCCGAGCTTCCTTTCATTGTCTATTAGCATGAAATTAAGTTTTATTGTTTCGCTTAATTAAGCTTATCAATGCCAATCAAGTTTTTGCGCTATCAGACAAAAACTTATCTCTGAGTTGAGCAGACTTCAGAATATGGGTACAGATATAGGGGATATACTGATTAGAGAGAGTGTTGAACTTGAATACTTTGCCGGGAAGAAAATTGCTGTGGATGCTTTAAATACACTCTACCAGTTTATTTCAATAATAAGACAGCCAGACGGTACCCCCCTTAGGGATTCTCAGGGCAGGATAACATCTCATCTCTCCGGAATACTCTATAGAGTGTCCAACATGGTGGAAGAGGGTATTAGGCCAATCTTTGTCTTTGATGGAGAGCCGCCAGAATTTAAGAGGGAAGAGCTTGAAGAAAGAAAGGTAAGAAGAGAAGAGGCAGAGAAAAAGTGGAAAGAAGCTCTTGAGCGAGGAGAAGACGCAAAGAAGTATGCACAAATTGCGGCGAGGGTTGATGACTACATAGTTGAGTCATCAATAAAGCTGCTTGGATTGATGGGGATTCCAGTAGTTCAGGCACCAAGTGAGGGGGAGGCTCAAGCAGCATACATGGCTGCTAAGGGAGATGTGGATTATACTGGCTCTCAAGATTACGACTCTCTGCTTTTTGGCAGTCCAAAACTTGCAAGAAATCTTGCAATAACTGGAAAGAGAAAACTACCGGGAAAGAACGTTTACATTGATGTTAAGCCAGAAAAGATACTGCTTGAGGAGAACTTGAAGAGACTTGGCATAAAGAGAGAACAGCTAATCGATATAGCTCTACTTGTTGGAACTGATTATAACAAGGGAGTTAAGGGTGTTGGAGCGAAGAAGGCGCTGTCAATCATAAAGAAGTGCGGGGACATTTTTAAAGCTTTAAAACTTCTGAAGTCTGAAGAGGAAGTCGAGAGAATTGAAAAAGTCAGAACTTTCTTCCTGAATCCCCCGGTCACCGATGACTACAATATAAACTTTGGAAAACCAGACTTAGATGGGATAGTGGAGTTTCTCTGTGAGACCCATGATTTCAGCAGGGATAGGGTTGAAAAGGCAGTGGAGAAGTTAAGCTCAGGTATAGAAGCTAAGCAAATGACGCTGGAAGATTGGTTTTAAAAATTAAAAAAATTTTTTATATTATAGTAATCTATGGTAGCACTCTATTATTAATAGCAAATAATTTATACGATTACAATTAAATTACAGTATAAGGAGGTGTTAATTTTGGTTGGAGCAAACATACCGGCAGAGCTTGCCGCTCTGCCGATAGAAAGCCTTATAGGAAAGCCACTCGAAGCGGCTGTAAGAGCGCAGGCATACGCAGCGATGACAACGGCGAGATTTGTGGAAGAAGTTGGGCTTGATGATGACGGGAACGTTAAGTCTGTAACATTCAGGTTTAAGAGAAAAGTTGTTGACCCGGATACAGGAGATGTGAACGACGTGGATACAACAATAGAGGCACCACTTCTAACAATCCTTCCAGTTCCGTTTATACGAATCAAGGATATGACTGTACACTTCAACTTTACAATCAAAACAACTGCCTACGACAAGACACAGCACGACTTTTCAACAAAACTCTCGGCTAAAGCAGGCTGGGGGTGGGGCAGTGTTAAGCTGACAGCATCATACGGCTTCAAGAAAGAAACCAGATCCCAAGTCGACAGAAGTTCTGAGCTTGATATTACAGTCAATGCCGTTCAAGATGAAATGCCTGAAGGGCTGAGAACGTTACTGAGTATACTCAAGGAGAGTATAGCTCCACCGGCATCCACAAGCTCTTCAAGCTCTTCAAGCTGAGGTGCCTGAATGGTTGGTGGAAGCAACGTTGCTCTTCTGCTGGAGCAGATCATTGCCTCACCGCTCAGGGCTATTGTAGATGCTCAGAGCGAATCTGCGAGAGCAACGGTGGAGTTTATAACGAGTTTGATGAAAAAGGAGGGTGGGAGATTAGTTCCGGAGAGTGTTGAGATAAAATACACTCAAGTCATTCAGGATGTGGAAACGGGAGAACTCAAGCCCGAAGAGCAAAAGATGGACGTACCTCTTATAACACTTGTTCCAATACCGTACATAAGTGTTGACGAGGCAGAAGTTGAATTTGATGCGAAAATAATTGCTGCAAACATAGAAAGGCGTGTAAAAGCAGTACCAATATATGCAACTTACGCCGGTAAAGAGAGAACAGACTTAAGTGGTAATATACATATAAAAATAAAAGCTAAACGTGTGGACGTGCCGGAAGGTGTTGCAAGAATGATTACGACACTTAGCAACTCTCTTTCGGGGAGATAGGGAAAATGCGCAAGATAGACAGAGATATTGATAAGATAAAGAATATTAGAAGAGCAGGGGCAAATATACCGGTTAATGCAGGTAAAGAAGGTTCAAAAGCTCAAAAAATGTCATTAAGAGCTTTTACAACCGGAATAGCTCTCGCTACACTTAAAGCTAAAACTATTGTTGATTCTGAAGCGATTAAAGTAAAGAAAGAAATTTATGAAAAGAATGAAATTATGCAGAATTTACCGATAACAACGTTTGATTTCTCTGAAGTGGAGGTAGAGCTGAAGTTTGTAGTTGAAGATGTTGAAGGTGAAGACGTGCTGATAAACACAGATCCTGAAACGATTGCTAAATTACAGAATTCGCTATCCACGATGAGGTTGAAGCTTATAAGCAAACCTCTACTTGAGTACACGCTATCTGGAGGAGGTAAAGTAATCAAATAAATAATTTTTTTATTTTAATCAATTAATAATACTAAAATAAAAGATTTTGAAAAATCTTTGGATGTTTCTTGTGTTCTCCAAGATAAATGTTTAATTACACCTCAACCAAGCTAACTACATGCTCGATCTACTCAGAGTGGAAGCAACAAAGGCAGCTGAGATCATAAGGAAAGCTGAAAGTATTCATATTTTCACGCATTACGATGCTGATGGTATAAGCAGCGGGGCAATACTTGCAACTGCCATAGACAGGTTAAAAAAACAGTTTCATGTTACTTTTCTCAAAGGTCTTAACTCGGTACCTGAAAGCGAAGCAGATTTAATCATACTGTCGGATATGGGTAGCGGATATCCTGATATAGTTGAAAAAATAGACAGAAATTTAGTCATCATTGACCATCATACTCCCGTTGGTAGAATAGAAACAGACAAGATAGTTGCTCATGTAAATCCTCATCTTTCTGGTTTGAACGGAACTTATGAACTGAGTGCAAGTGGTGCTGCGTTCATAGTTGCTGACTGTTTGGGAAGCAACGACGATCTAATAGGAGTTGCTGTGGCAGGTATATTGGGAGATAAGCAGAAAATAATCGGTGGAAATGCAGAAATAATCAGAAGGGGAATTGAATCGAATTATATAGAGTTGAAAAAAGGTTTGAACATACATTCAGGAAAGCTAAGAGAAGTCTTAACAATGTCTACCGAGCCTTTTCTTGACTTCTATGGAAAGGAAGAAGAACTTGATAAATTTTTAAGAGACCTTGGGATGAGCGGAGAGGAGGACGTGGATGAGCTGAGTGAGGAGGAGACAAGAAAACTCGCAAATGCAATAGTTATCAGGCTCCTTAGACAGGGGGCGTACGAGGGAATTATAGAAGAGTTTGTAGGTAAGAAATTTATACTGAAGAATGAATTGATAAAAAATGCTGTTACATTTACAGATGTAATAAATTCTTGTGGTAGAGCTGCAGCATGCAGTGTGGGATTTGCAATATGTGTTAAAGATGATAAATACCTTGAAAAAGGCTATAAAATATGGAGGAATTTTCAAATAGAGCTGCTTGAAGAAATTAATAAGAGGAGGAAGGAAGTTAAAGAGGGAAAATGTATAAGATACATCATTATGGAAAATGCACCATCCACTGGACCTGTAGCAACTGTGCTGTCGAGATACATATTTTCGGATAAACCTTTTATAGCCGTAAACGTAAAGAATGGCACTGCCAAAGTTTCTTCGAGAGCAAACCGGAGAATCAAGGTTGATCTTGGAGAAGTAATGAGAATTGCTGCCGGAAAAGTTGGAGGTAGAGGGGGAGGACACAGTGTTGCTGCTGGAGCGGTAATCCCCCCTGAAAATGTGGAGGATTTCATAAGCGAGGTGGATAAAATTTGTTGTTCGATGCTGAACTCTTCTTAGAATTAAGTGAAAGTAAAAATATGGCGGAAATAATTGCTAAAGCACTCAGAGTCGATGATCCAGAATGGTGCGAGAGTAGAAGTGAAGGTGAAAAACTGAAAGTAAGGATTGAAACAAAAAAGGTTGAAAGCCTAATCTCAGCATGTGAAGATTATTTCAGAACTTTGAGAGTTGCTTTGGAAGTTATTTGCTTGGATAAGCATTTAAATTACAGGGGGCAATTAAATGAAGATTTACTGTGATGTTTGCTGTAAGGAAACGGAGCACAAACTTATAAGAGCTGATAGAAACCTCTACAAATGTAGAATTTGCGGTAGTGTTGTGGAACTCAGGCGAGAGAAGGAAATTGAGTTAAGAGCAATAATCAGCTCTGGAGCAACTTCTGAGAAAGGTAAGATTAGATTGAGACCGGATGACTTACTTAAAGTTGGGGATGAGGTTGTGGTTGAGGTTGGAGAGGGATTTAAAGTTGGAGAAATAACCTCCCTTGAATTTAATAGTGGTCTGAGGGTTGATTTAGCTACCGCAAGGGAAGTTTCAACGGTATGGCTTAGAGACACGGGAGAAGTTACAGTGAAAATAAGTTTACATAAGGGTTCAATAACAACTCCATATAGAATACTTGTTTCAGGAGAAACAAAATTTGAAGTAGGTGAAATACTTGAAATAAATAGAAAAAATTTTAAGATTACAAGGATAAAACTTATAAACGGAAGATTGCTTAGAAAAGATGGTGATATTGCCGTAGCAAAAGAAATAAAGAGGGTTTACGCTATCTACCAACCAAGAAAGCCGTATAGGAATAAAAAGTTTAAAAGATCAAAGTAAAATTATGAGTACTGAGAAGCCGGTAAGATTGAGGGACTTTGTAAAGTTTGAGAACTGCTATTTCTCTGTCGTTTCTTACTTTAACAACCCAGAAGTTAAATGCCTGCTAAGGTATGCTCCAGCAAAACTTGTACTCAAAAACTTGCAAAAAGTTGAAAAAAGGGGAGATTATGTAAAATTGAGCCATGAACAGGCTTTAAATTTTTTTGAAGAGTACCGGAGAAATGGTATTTTTTATCTTCCATTGGATAAAGTTAAAGTCTTCAAACCAGAAATTCTAACACCCAAACTTGTAGAGAAAGATGATACTCTCAGAAAAGTTTACAGTATCTTCAAAATTCCGCCAGCATATAAGGGTGTTACCGGTTCTCGGTTGATAGGATTAAACAGAAGTGATTCAGATGTAGACTTTGTCGTTTACGGGAAATGGTGGAAAAAAGCAAGGGAGAAACTTATTGAAGGCATCAAAAATGGATTTTTGTCTCAACCAGATGAGGAATGCTGGAAAAAGATATACAATAAAAGAAGACCGGTATTAGATTTTGATACCTTTGTACTCCATGAAGAAAGAAAATTTCATAAAGCTATCATCGACGATGTTTATTTTGACCTGCTTTACGTTAGAGATTACGACAGAATCAATGAGTATCCTGAATTTTCTGGAATTAAAGTTGGCGTAGCTGAGATCGTTGGAACGCTTAAAGACGATTCGGCTGTTTTTGATTATCCTGCAAGGTATCCGCTTGAAGATGTTAAATTTGAATACATCGAGTACATTGAGTGCGAGAGTTCAAATAAAAAAATAGAAAATAAAATAAAAAAAATAAAAAATATAAATAGAATTTCATCGATGGAAGTTCTATCGTTTACACACACTTATACGGGTCAGGCGTTTGCTGGAGAGAGAGTAAGAGCTTACGGTGTCATTGAAGTAGGTTCAGACGTTAAACTGATAGTTGGAACTCGAAGGGAATGTGATGAATTTATAATTTCTGAGAGTCTTGTACGCATATGAGGCTCTGCTTTCTTTCTGGTGGTACCGGAACGCCAAAACTGCTTAGGGGTTACACCAAACTTGATCCTTTTTTCAGTGTAATTGTAAACGTTGCAGATGATCTCTGGATCTCCGGAAATAAAGTGTGCCCGGATATAGATTCTGTGATTTATGCGATAGCAGATGTAATAGACGATAGTAAGTGGTGGGGATTGAGAGGGGACACTTTTAGAACATACGATATGTTGAAAACCCTTGGCTTTAATGAAATGCTTAAAATTGGTGATCTGGACAGAGCTGTACATATCGCAAGAAGTGAGTTGCTAAGGAAGGGATATACGCTAACTCAAGCAACAAGAATTGTAAAGAACGCTTTTAATATTAAAGCTGAAATATTGCCTGCATGTGAAGAAAATGTCCAAACATATATTAAAACATCTGAAGGAATGATGCATTTTCAGGAATTCTGGGTTTTGAAGAAGGGTAAATTGGATGTT
>QNXS01000002.1 GCA_003978865.1 Archaeoglobus sp.
TAACTCATCAGTTGTTTGAGGAGTGAAATCATTTCAAGGTATCAACATTCAGGGAAAAGAAAGAAAAGAAAGTAAAAAGAAAATAAAAAGAGAAAAAGAAGGTTATTCAAAAATCATTTGAATGGTGGGATAAAGCAACATACTCAGGTAAATATAACTGTGTGTGTTAAACTTTACCATCGTCATACCGTCATACCGTCGTTACTTTACAGCAAGTCTGTAGTACCCATCTCTCGGACTGTAAATATCTCCCATCTCCTTCATCTTCCTCAGAAGCTCCCTTGCCTTTGTTTCCCCTATACCCTCCCCCTCAGCAGCTCTTATAATTTCCTCCTCTGGAGCACCCTTTTCATAAGCCGATTCCAGATCCTCAATTATCCTTTTTAAAATCATTATCCTGTCTCTCTGGGATTTTGATGTACCGGTAAATGCATAATCTATGTCAATTTCTCCAGTTTCGGGATCTACAGCTATCTGTTCAAGACTGCGCCTGATTATCTCAATCACTCTGTCTACATCCTCTCTCTCAACAACATCACTAAGTCTCAGTCTTGCAGATGCTTCAGCCAGTCTTACCAAAGCCTCAAGCTGTCTTGCAGTAACCGGTACTGCTGAGTTATCCTTTGCTCTCGATCTGAGACTTAGATAGAATTCGGTTATTCTCCGTTTTGCCTCCTCACTCAACACTGGGAATACAGTTCTCTTTGCATAAGCCACGTACTTCCTCAGCAACTCGGGGTCTATAGCTGGCAGTATTTCAGCTAACTCCGACTCTTTTGTTAATTCTTCCTTTGTATACTCCACCAACGCTATGTTTCTCAATTTCTCGAATTTCTCTCCTATTTCGTGAGCTCTCAGAATGTGTTCAGCCAGTTTTCTGTCTTTGCTCTCGTCTGGTTCATCTGTGAGAACAAATATTAAATCAAACCTCGACAGTAGAGTTGGAGATAGATTTATCTGATCAGCTATGGGGGAATATCGATCAAATCTTCCGTATTTTGGATTTGCTGCTCCGAGTAAGGCACATCTCGCCCTTAGAACTGCATTTATACCTGCTTTTGCCACGCTAACAGTCTGCTGTTCCATCGCCTCATGTAAAGCTGATCTGTCCTCATTCCTCATCTTATCTATCTCATCAACTAAGGCTATTCCCTTATCAGCCAGAACAAGGGCACCAGCTTCCAATGTCCATCTGCCATCGAATTCATCTCTCGTAGCTGTAGCTGTAAGGCCTGCAGTAGTTGTTCCCTTACCTGTTGTGTAAACACTTCTTGGAGCTATTCTATGGACATAGCGCAGTATCTGAGATTTCGCAACCCCAGGATCTCCAACAAGAAGTACGTGAATGTCACCCCTTATTTCTGTTCCATCCGGCAGCTTTTTTGGAACTCCCCCGAAAAGTTGTAAAGCTATTGCAAGCTTTACATCCTCATGTCCGTATATTGATGGAGCAATTGATGCCACAACTTTTTCAAATATTCTTTTATCCTCCGCAAGTTCGAGTATCTTCTTTTTATCCTCGTCTGTTATCTCAAACTCTTCGTACTCCTGCTGTAATACTTCTACGGAGTTACCGTCAATGTGTATATCCATATGCTGGAGTTGTCTGCTTCCAACTTTTCTTGGCTTAGCTCTGACCACGCCGTTAATCACTACTCTATCTCCCGGGTTAACTTTGCCAGTCAAATCACTTTCAAGCATGACATCTATTTGCTGGGGTTGTTCCCCACCTCTCAGGTTTTCAGGATATTCTTGAACTTTAATTCTCTGGCTGTCAACTGTTTTGCTCTCCTCTGGCAAAAGTACGAACTTCCTGTTCTTACAAATTGGGCATTCGTACGGTTGTTTTAGTACAACTTCATCATCCTGAGCTACTTCAACGAGCTTTCCGCACTTTGTGCATGAAAAGGCTGCAACGATAACTCTTGGTCTCACCTCTGTAACTTTCCTGACAATCCCTTCAACTGCAACAAAGCGGGAAATGTGCTCACTTCTAAGATCCCTTATCAAAACTCTCTTTGATGCGGGCAAGTTAAAGAATCTGACAACACAACCGTCCAAACTGACATCGTATATGTTCTCTGTTAGAGACAGCCCCTCTTTTGCGTGATTTAGAACTCTGTCCGGATTTGCTAATAGTTCTTCTCCAAGTCTCCCTTCCCGGTATATTGAGAGATCTCTCAGAAAATCTACATAAAGGGATCTGTCTCCATCAAACTCCACGGCACCAGCTAATCTATTCAGCTCGTCTCTATAGTACGTCTCAAAAAATTCCTTCCATATCTGCGGGGAGGAGAGCATCAGTAATAGTTTTTTTATCCCAGTATATACGATATTTGGTCTGATGCTTATGCATGAAATTTCTCTGAATGATGGAAAAACTTGGTAAAGACACTTAGAAAGGATGCAATCAAGCTATTAAAACCCAACTTCATATATACCGGGAGAACCACTAACAATCATGGGCAATAGGATTAATGAACTCGCAAGTCAAATAGCCGAAAAGTTCAGAAGTTCAGGCTATGAAGTAAGTGTAAAAGACGTTTACAAGAGGCTCAAACTATTAATTGATGAATTCAAAGTTCCCGAAAACGAGGCTATCAGGACTGTCACAAACTACTTTATAAAAGAGTTTGACGTGCCGAGAGATCAACTCGTAATAGCAGAAAGTCCCCTGATTAAGATTGCAGATATAAAAAGCCCCGGACAGTGGGTAAGTTTAAAGGCAAAGGTCGTTCAGCTCTGGGATTCTTCAAGTCCAAACGTTTCTCAGGTTGGGCTAATTGGTGATGAGTCTGGGATAATTAAGTTCATAATCTGGGCAAAGGCAAACAAGCCAGAAGTTAAGGAAGGTAAGTGTTACTTATTTACGAACGTCGTTTCGGATAGTTTTGCTGGGAGAATGCAGGTGAACATAAATAGAAATAGTAGAATTGAGGAGATAGACGAAGACATACAGCTACCCCCGAGAGAGATAGAGGTTGTTGGAGCCCTGATCGCAATACAGCAAAACAGTGGATTGATTAGAAGATGTAAAATTTGCAACAGAGTTCTAACAAAGGATGTTTGCCCAATACACGGAAAAACAGAGTCCTATGATGATCTAAGGGTTAAAGGGGTTATTGATGATGGAGAAAACTACTACGAGATAATTTTGAATGAAGAGAATATAAAAAGACTTACTGGTATAGGATTGGACGAGGCAAAATCCATAGCCATGGAAAATCTTGACAGAAATTCAGTACTATCAGAGTTAAAAAGTAGATTACTGGGGCGATACTACAAGCTCAGAGGTACAAGAGGTGAAAGATACCTGATAGTTAGCGATATCGGGGTTCTGAACGCTGAACTGAGAAAGGAAGTGGAGAAGTTGCTCGAGGGGGTTTAAAGATGATTGCAGGTGGAAAGAGCTTTAGGAGAGCTGTTGCTAGAAGAGTTTTTGCATTTGAGCTTAATAATGCAACCTACAGAATAGAGAGTGGAGACAAGGCTATTCAATTATTGCTACCAACAGGTGTTGCTTGCAGTAGAATTTTCCTTGTTGGAGTTTTGCTTGATAAAGAAGAAACAAGACCAGACTCAGATTTTTGGAAAGTAAAATTTAGCGATCCAACTGGTGTTTTTAGAGGTTTTGTTGGCAGATTTCAGCCAGATGCACTCGAAACACTGCTAAAAATAGAACCACCCGAAATAGTTGCAGTTGTTTCCAAGATAAGACTATTTGAAGGAGAAACTGCAACTCTTGTTACTGTCAGACCGGAGATAATAGTTCCAGTGGAGAGAGAGGTAAGAGATTACTGGATAGTTGAAACAGCAAAACACACATTAAGCAGAATAGAAAACATGAAGAAAGGAGGAGATGAGCTTGTTGAGCTTGCATGGCGGGTTTACAACCCGGATCTTGATGCTTATGAGGAAAAAACAAAAGAAGTTGTAAAAACAGTTCTTGAACAGCACTCAGTAATAGAAGTTAAGTCGGAAGGAGATGAGGAGACAGTTGAAGAAGAATTAGCGGTAAAAACTGAAAAAGAAAGAGAAGAAGTTGAAGATCTCGAAATATCGGATCTTGATGAATTTGAGTTCGAAGAAGAGGAGTGGGATCTCTCAGACATTCTCGAAGATTGACATAAAAGGTGATAAAATGGTTTGTGAGGCTGCGAGAGTTAGAGAGATTACAACGTCCATGATAAGAAGAATGTTTGAGGTTGTTGCTGAAGCAAAAAAGAGAGGTATAGATGTAATAAGCCTGAGTATTGGAGAACCAGACTTTGACACTGATGAGAGGATAGTGGAGCTTGCATGCAGAGCCAAGAGGAAGGGTTACACTCACTACACATCCAATTTAGGAATTGAAGAGTTGAGGGAAGCAATAGCCGAAAGATATGGAGTTGACAGAAATGAGGTTATGGTTACAGCAGGCGGAAGTGAGGCACTTATTAATGCTTCAATAGCTTTTATAGAGAGAAATAGCAGAGTTGTAATTCCATCCCCGAACTTCCTCTCTTACTTCGTTTATGCAAAGTTATGCGAGGCTGAAATTGTCCAAATTAAAACCCATCCGAACTTTAACATTGATGTTGACGCTCTAAATGAAGTAGTTAACAAAAACACATCTGCAATCTTCATAAACTACCCGAACAATCCCACAGGAGTTGTTGAGGATGGCAAAACATTAAAAGCTGTTGTGGAGATAGCGGAAGATTCGGAAGCATTGGTTATCAGTGATGAAATATACGACCAGATTTACTACAATAAAAAGCCCGTAAACCTTGTAGATAGAGAAAACGTCATAGTCATAAATGGATTTTCAAAATCCCTTGCCATGACTGGATGGAGGGTTGGCTTTGTTATAGCAAGGGAGAATCTGATTGATTCAATGCTGAAAGTTCATCAAGTAAATGGTGTTTGTGCTCCAAGTTTTGCCCAAAAAGCAATAGCAGATGCATTTGCCAGCGGTATATTTGATGACGTTACTGCAAGAATGAGAAAAGCTTTCAGGGAGAGAAGAGACTACCTCTACCCAGCACTTAAAAAAATAGGATTTAAAGTTGTAAAGCCAGAAGGTGCATTTTACATGTTTCCAAAAATACCTGTTAACATAAACTGTATTGAATTTACAGAAAAGCTTGTTATGAGGGGTGTTGCTGTCACTCCCGGAACAGCTTTTGGAGATGGAAACGAGAGCTACATCAGAGTTTCTTACGCATCTTCACTAAACTCTCTAAAAAAGGCAGTTGATAGAATGAGAGTTTTTCTTGAAGAACTGGACAGTAGTTGATCTCAGAGTAGTTGATCTCAGGGATGTGTGTAAATCGCTCTAATTCCATCTTCACCGGCTATTTCAATTTTGCAGAATGCAAACCTCTCGAACTGAACGACTTTGCCGACATCATGTACAGCATTCTTTTCAACGAACCCACCCCATTTAAGCATAGGTTTGTCACCTACAACCACACACACAATGCTATCATGCCAGCTCAGCCAGTGTACTATATTCTTTCCTTTTTTTGCCCCCTTCATTTCCCATGATAAGAATTCTAACTTCCTGTCCTTTTTATCTCCGACTCTAACTGTGCAAAATCCTTTGAGTCTCACAATGTCTCCTTCTTTAAACCGGTTCCAGTCATCCTCCGTTACAAGTATGCTCTCGTCCCCATATAACTCCCTAAGTTCATCATTTTCAGGATTTTTTTGCATCTTAACTTTTACTTTCTCTGGTAAACCTTCTATCTTAACTTCAATCGGATTCCAAACGAAGAAGTATCTGTTCGCCTCCTTATCAACAAGTTTTCTGTTTTCAGCGTACAGGTTTTTTAGGCTGACAGCAACATCATTCTCTCCAACTCCAAGTGAAAGCAGAAACTCTCTTATTGCTTCAGCTTTAAAACCTCTCCTCCTGAAAGCTCTTATGGTCGGCAGTGCTGGGTCGTCCCACCCTTCGTATTCTCCACTCTCTATTCTTTTTCTGATTTCGCTTGTAGATAACTTTCCAAATTCGTGTATCTTAACTCTCCCCCAGTGCTTGGTTACTGGATATTTCCATCCAAAATAGTTGTAGATATATCTCTGTCTTCTCTCCGAATCTATTAGGTCTTTTCCTCGTATTATATGTGTTATTCCAAGAATATGGTCTTCTATTGCTGATTCAAAATCGAGAGTTGGATAAACAATATATCTATCCCCAACAAGCGGGTGATCAGATTTTACTATTCTAAATGCCACCCAATCCCTTATTGCAGGATCTTTATGCTTCATATCTGTTTTTATCCTTATTACTACCTCTCCTTCCTCGTACTCTCCTGATAACATCCTCTCCCATACTTCAAGAGACTGTTCCGCTGAAGTGTTTCTATGCGGACATTCGATCCCAGAATCTCTGTATTTCTTGAATTCCTCTCTTGAGCAGAAGCAGGGATAAGCTTTTTCCATTTCAAGTAACTTTTTAATATATCTGTAATATAATGGAATTCTCTTCGATGCATAAATCACCTTGTGTGGTTTTACATTCAACCATTCAGCATCCTCCAAGTACCACCTGTAAGCTTCAAGCATTGGTCTCTTTATTCTCGGATCCGTATCATCGAACCTTATTATCATCTTTCCCTTGTAAATTTTTGTATACTCGTCATTTACAACCATTCCTCTCGCAGAACCGAGAGTCGGAGGTCCGTTAGGATTTGGTGCAAATCTCATTACAACTTTTCCCTCTTCAGCATTCGGTAATTCTGGGAGTTTTCTTTTCTTTATTTTTTCTATTTTCCCTGTTTCTTCTATTCCTTCTATTTCTCCTTTTTTAACACTCGAAGTCATTAGATTCATTAATATCTTCTTTTCTTCTTCGCTCATGCTTTCAAATTCCTCTATGCACTCCCTAACAACTTCAAGAACTTCCTTCGCTCGATTCCTCATTTCCGGCATTTCTGCCATTATCTTGCCCATTACTGCTTTTTCATTAGGCTTGCCATACTTAGCAGCATTTAAAGCTACGTACCTCATCACAGCGTCTTTCACAAATCAAGAATTCCGCCAAAGTTTAAATAATATATGTCGTATGTCATAAAGGTGATACTGATGGATGAAGTTGACAAAATCATCACCCTTTGTGGAAAAGACTGGGCAAAAATCGGTGTAGAATTCACTTTTATTGGTGGTAAAGCTGAATGTGAGACTTGCAAACTCAAGAGAACATGTCTTAGGCTCAGAGAAGGAGCCAAGTACAAGATTGTTGGACTTAGAGATGGTACACTTCAGGATTGCCCTCTTCACGATGAAGGCGTAGTTGCAGTGGAAGTGATAGAACTTCCCATAATAGCTCTTATCGACTCAAAGATGGCAGTCGAAGGAGCTAAACTGCACTTCATGCGGAGATGTAGAAATATAGAGTGTTCTATGTACAATTTATGTAATCCTGTAGAGCTAAAGGATGGAGATACAGTATTTGTCGAAAGGATTATAGGTGATGCTCCTGAGAAATGCCAGAAAGGGTATTGTCTAAGGGTTGTTGAACTGAAGAGAGAGAGTTAAATTTTTCCTTCTTTTCTATAATTTCCAAAGCTTCTATAAGTTCTTCTGCTGTCTTTGTGAGGTATATAGACTTCTTTCCAGATTCGTACTTTAAAGTTAGCAAACCCGCTCTCTCAAGTTTATGTACTTTAACATAGGCTGTTGAATATGGAATTGATAGAAGTCTGGCAAGACCTGATATGTTCATGCCTCTATTTTTTTCTACTGTACGTATTAATTCGAGATCTCTGACAAACAGTCTGATGGTCTCCCGCATAGATCAAATTTAAATTTAAGATTTATAAATTTTATGTTTTCTGACCATTTATTAAAGAATATTCTTTTCATTCTAATATTGCTCAGTATTATCACAATAATTAAAATTATTATTATCACTTAATAGGATACTCCGGCAAGTCCCACCTTTTAGATGGGTCATTAACTATATACTTTTCGAATATTTTTTTCTCAATATTAATGCCAAACAAGTTGGATATACAGAGTACAACAAACGCAACATCCGTTAGCTCCTCCTCGATACTGCTAATTTCTTTTTTTCTGATTGCTTCAGCCAATTCGCCGACCTCTTCTACAAGTACAGAGAAAAGAAAAAGCTCTCCAGATTTTTTGTCAATCTCTAAGTACTTCTCCGCAATCTTCTTCATTAGTTCTTCAAGTTCCATACACCAATTCAGTTGGAATGTTTTAAATACAAAACGGTAACTATGTTTGTAATGGCTCAAGAATCTAATGAAGTTTACGATCACGAATACGTGGTTGTTGGATGTGGCGCTGTGGGATTTGCCGTAATAAAAGAACTCGTTAGAAGGAACAAGAGAGTTCTTGCTGTTGATATGTCCGAGGAGAGAGTGGAAGTTCTGAGGGATGAACATTACGATGCAATAGTGGGTAATGCTGAGGATGCTGAACTTTATAGAAAGTTCGATTACTCAAAGAGCTCAGCGATACTTCTTCTTATTCCAGATGTTGAAGTAACAAAAAAGGCTATACAAATAATAAGAGAAGTTAGCAAAGAGGTCTTCATAATAGCAAGGGCAAGAAATCACAAACAAAAAGAGGAGCTTGAGGTGCTTGGAGCTGATTTTGTTATATTTCCTTCAGAGGCGATAAAAAATTCCGTTGTAAGTGCTTTAAGTAAAATGGAATCTTTTAGAAAACTAAAAAAGCTCAGAAAGGTGATAGAAGAGGTTGGAGACGGAAAGCTGGGAATATTCACCCACAACAATCCCGATCCAGATGCAATTTCCTCTGCCATGGCTCTGCAGGAAATAGCTAAGAAATTTGGTGTTGAAGCTGATATACTATACTACGGTAAAATATTCCACCAAGAGAATAAAGCAATGGTTAACCTGCTTCAAATCCCTCTTATAAGAGCAGATGAGGTTGATCTGAACGAGTATAAAAAGTTTGCAATAGTCGACGCTTCAAAGCCGGGAGTAAACAACTCAATCCCAACTGAAATAAAAATCAGTATAGTAATAGACCATCACCAAGTGGAGGAGGTAGAAGCTGAGTATGTTGATCTTAGAACTGATGTTGGAGCTACAGCCACAATTCTGACAGAGTATCTAAAAGAACTAAAAATAATACCGAGTAGAACCCTTGCTACAGCTTTGTTTTTTGGAATTAGAACTGAAACCGATGATTTTAAGAAGAATACAAGAACCGCTGATTTCACAGCTTCAGCATACCTTTATCCTTTTGTAGACAATGAACTGATAGAAAAAATGGAGGGTCCAGCCATATCCACAGAAACACTTGACGTTTTAGGAGCAGCCATAAAAAATAGGCAGGTGTACTCGAGCTTTCTTATAAGTTTTGCAGGCTTTATAAATGATAGAGATGCTCTTCCTCAGGCAGCGGACTTTCTTCTGAGGCTTGAGGGAATATCAACAGTTCTTGTTTTTGGAGTTGTAAAAGATACGGTCTATCTATCCGCCAGAAACAATGACGTTAGAGTGAATATTGGAGATGTTTTGAAGAGGGCTTTTGGAGATGTTGGCAGTGCCGGTGGACATGCACATGCAGCAGGAGGACAGATACCTCTTGGTATATTTGGTAGCGTGAAAGACAGAGACGCTCTCGGTAAACTCGTTACAGAAGCCATAAAGAGAAGATTTCTTTCTGCGTTAGGGATTGAGATTTAAATCTGAAAAATAATTAAAATTATTAAATTTTATTCCTCCTTTTTTTCCATATCAGTTTTTGTCGCTTCCAAGATCTTCATTTCTTCCTCCTTAGAGAATCTTTCAGCGATTTCCAATTTATTGATATCAAGAAGTTTAAATGCCTTGGTGATGGCATCGTACTTACCTATTATAAATATCTGGTTAAGGGATGCTCCCTTCGGTGGAACGACCACTACCTCATTACTATCTTTCATTTCGACTTCAACATCTAATCCTGTATACATTGCAAACAGAGCCTTAATTTTTTCAGCAAGATCCTCAACTTTCTCTTTTATTTCAATCTCGAAAACCACTGTTTTCCCGGCAAGCGGATGATTGAAGTCAACTATAGCCCTTCTGCCGATCACTCTCTCCACGATTCCAACCCTGTTTCCGAGTCTAACTCTCTGTCCCGGTCTCGGTCTTTCGGAGAACTTTTTAATGCTTACAGTTTCCCTTTTTTTCGGGTCATACTTGCCAAAGGCTTTCTCTGGTGGAACTACAATTTCACCTTTAAATCCGACCTCCTTTCCTACAAGTTGTTCATCAAGTCCTTTAACGACGTTGCCTTCTCCAACAACCACAACAATGTCGCCGTATCTCGCATTTTCGTCGTAAATACCATACTCTTTGGCAACTTTTTCATCCGTTGTATCTATTACAGTACCATCCTCAAGTTTTGCAGTATAACCAATTTTGATGAAGTCTCCCTGTTTTACTTCACTCACTTTAATCCCTCCTTTTCAAGGCATTTTAATT
>QNXS01000069.1 GCA_003978865.1 Archaeoglobus sp.
AGCAAAATCCTATCAGTAAAATTTTCAACAAGAAACGTATCCTCTTTTCTCGGATTGACATTAAAAGCCTCCTCACAGAGTGTGTCGTAACCCGAAAGTCTCAACCAGACTGCAAGTTTTTTTAACATTCTGTCACAGACGAACTTCTTCTCCATCAATATACTAAACACTTACCTGCTTAAATCAACTATTCTGTTACTCTCTACTTAAAGTATTCTTTAATTCAATATTTTCCTTATAATTCAATATCTACCAGTTAACCCAATCAACTCACTTGATTTAGCCGAAAAAAGTATTAACAAGTTTGATGTAAGAACAACGAATGTTTGGCGTGGGGTGGAGTGAAGCAACAGTAATATTTATACTTGCACTGTTGCTATTTGGTCCGGACAAACTTGCTGAATTTACCAGAATGCTTGGAAAGCTGTATGGAGAGTATAAAGCAGCAAGAAGAAGACTCGAGCTTGAGCTACTTTACGGAAAAGAAACCGTGAATGTAAATAGTTTAAAGAACCTTGTGGAAACAGAGCTTGAATATAGCATAGATAACGAACTTACAGAAGTTGTTGATTTCAGTAGAAGTGAAGTTAAAAATGAAGTTGATGATGTTAGAGAGCAAAAAGATGATATCGAGTCGTAGCACTCAATTTAAATATCTCGCAACGCGAATATGGTATTAAAGGTGGTGCAGGATGATAGGCACAAACGAGTTGTTAGTCATACTGGCCCTTGCATTTATCCTGTTTGGAGCAAATAAGTTGCCTGAGCTCGCGAGAAATCTCGGTAGAAGCGTTTCAGAATTTGAAAAAGCAAAAAGAGAGGCTGAGCTTGAGTTAATTGAGCTTGAAAGGAAGTATAAGGAGGGACAGTATACAAAATCTGAAAGAAGGGTAAAACTTGAAAGAATAGCCAAAGATCTTGGAATCGATCCTTCAGGAAAGAGTGATGATGAATTACTCGACGAGATAAACAGAGCCATACCAAAAGCTGAGAAAGCAGAACCGTAATTTGCAATTTAGATGAACATCCTGATTATCTCTTCAGGATTGGTGTAGCAGTAATCTCTATTCTTACCATTAATCCTTTTCATTTTTATACAGAGTTTCAGAATGTCACACATGACTGAAAGCACACCGGCCTTGAATAGCGTTTCTTCTCCAATTTCTGCAAGTGCATTTTTACATCTCTCTCCAGTTTTTTCAGCTTTCTTACATTTTATAGAGCAAGGATAAAAATTGAATGTAAAAAGGGAATTCGGTAATTCAGCATCTTTCAGTAAAGCTCTGTTGGAGAAGACCCTATCAACAAGTAAGTGATATCCCGTATTAACAAACTCCTCTGCTATTTCCCCTTCTGGTGATTTAACATTTTTACCAAGATTTCTCAGCCTTTTTCTTTTAGAAAAGTTACTGATACAGCAATCCGGATATCCAAGTAATTCTCCTTCAAGCTCGTTTACCCTGCAAATTTTTTCAGGTTTTCTGCTTTTTATTACCCTCAACTCAGCTTTTCTGATCTTCCTTAGATTTCTGGAAACTCTGTCTATACACAGATAAAACTGCAACTCAGGTGATATTAGTATCCTGCCGGTACTGACTATTCTGTTAACAAGAAAAAAGAATGGTTCAACCTGTATCTCCAGATTACTAAATTCAAATCCCGTGACTTTCTCTCTAAGTTCTTCTTCAAGTTCCTCAATTGAAGCATAGACATTCTCTATTTTCCCTGTTTCATGAGTCACCACAGCTCTTGCTCTCATTTCATATTCAACAGTTAAATCGGGAAACGGGTTGTACATTATACATTTCGAAACCCCCGCCAGAAGTCTTGAAGCTTCAAACCTCAGGGTTAGCATGTTACCTCTTTACGATGTTACTTTCTTTACCTGTTCCGGACTCAGTTCTGTAAGAATTCTGTGTATGGTTATAACTCCAACCGGCTCTCCAGAATCTGTAACTACGAGAGTCCTTACATTCTCTTCCCTCATAATTCTAATTGCTTCCCTTATTCTTGTTGTTTTTTCAACAAAAACAACCCTTGGTATCATGTATTCCACGACCAAGGAATTGAGCCTGCCATCGGCAAGAGCTTTGGCGACTTGCAACAGACAAATCATCCCTATAAAAGAGTTACCTTTTCTTACAGGCGCACAGTGAATGTTATTCTCTGCCAGAACTTTTCCAGCTTCCATGACAGTCTGTTCAGCACTAACGGTTATTATCGGGTAAGACATGTGTTTTTCGACCGTGTCTTTCGGAAGAGCAAATATCTTATCTATACTTATGAGTATAGAGTTTGACGTATCATCTCTACCCGTTACTTTTCCCCAAACCATCAATTCATTTACAGGAGTGGGGCCTATTATAATCTCATCTCCCGGTTTTATTGTTCTGATGTCGCCGATAAGTCTTATTTTAGCTGTACATACTGTAGGATGACTTAAAGACGGTAAATCTATTTCCTCTGCACTCGCATCCAGTATACGACCATTTACAGTTACCGGAACAACAACGGATTCTTCAGGATGTGTTATAGATAAAACTTCATAAGCTTTTGCTGTTGGCCTGTACCCTCCTTTTGGACCCGGAACTCCCTCAACAAGACCGAGAGCTCTGAGAGCTTGCATCTGATTCCTCACAGTTCCCGGATTCCGGTTAATTAACTCTGCAATTTCCTCACCTTTAATAGAGTAACCACTTTTTTTCTTATAAAGTGTTACAAGAGCATAAAGTATATCTCTTTGAATCTGAGTGAGTTCAAGCATTCTTACTCCTCCTTTCCAAAGTCATTCATCAAGCGTCTATAAATATCTTTCTGGTTTATATCTGCTCTAATCAGGCTTTAAAAGTTGCATCCTTATTCAAATTGCTCGTGAGGAGGGTTTATATTACGGGAAAGTTATGCAAAATTGGAGTGAAAAGATGGGAGAATTTGATGCAGAAATTCTGCACAAGTTGCCTACCGTGCTTACAGCGGAGGAGTTACTGAACAAAGCTTTCGGAAGAGGATCCAAGGTATCAGGTAGGAGTAGGGAAAAAGCAATAAACAAGCTTGCTACTGTAGGCAATGTCATTTCATCTCATTTAAACACTGTAATGAAAGCTCACCCAAGTTACACATCTATGCCTGAGTTTTACAGGGAGTTAATAGACATTACAGTTGGTTTATCCCGCCTGAGAAAAAGTCTCGCTGCACTTAAGTGGGCAGAAAGAATGGTGCAGAAAGTTGTGACGAAAGGTATTAGACAGATTAAAGGAGGTAAAAGTCCGGACACAGTTATAAGAGAAACTTATGGCAGAGTCGCTTCAATAATCCGGCAGATAGATGACGAACTTAGATATTTAAATGAAGTAAAAAAAGTTATGAGGAAAATTCCAGTGTTTCTAAACATACCAGTTATTGTGGTTGCGGGTTATCCAAACGTTGGCAAATCAAGCCTTGTTTCCAAACTCTCAAGTGTTAAACCTGAAGTGGCAAGTTATCCGTTTACAACTAAAGAGATATACGTTGGTATAATTCAGCTAAAAGATAGAAGGGCTCAGATAGTTGATACTCCCGGAATGTTAGACAGACCCCTCAGCAAAAGAAATGAAATGGAAAGGAGAGCTATTCTCTGTATAAAGCACATAGCAGACTGTATAGTTTTTGTTATCGATCCAAGTGAGAGTTGTGGGTACAGTGTTGAAAAACAGTTCTCATTGTTAAAAGAAGTTAAAGAGCTAAAAAAACCTGTACTGGAAGTTTACAGCAAAGCGGACATGCACGATATGAGAGATAGACCTGCGTTCTCCTGTAAAACCGGAGAAGGTCTGGAAAAATTAAAGGAGATAATTTTTGATGTAATTTACTGAATTTATATTTAATGATATAAAAAAATATAATTTACAAAATACCTAAATTTCAATTATTTCTCCCGGCTTTACAACTCTTGCATTTAAGCCTTCATCTGTCAGCAACTCTACAAGCTCCTCAGCATTTTTTCTCTTGTTCTCCTTCTCGTAGTTGTAATGGAAAGGTACGACTAACTCTGGATTTATCCTCTTAAGCTCTTCAACGTACTGCTGGAAGAAGTCAGGAAAACATGCGGTAAACGCAAGTTTAACTCCGGAAACATCCGGGAACTTTGCAGAATCCCCGGGATGAATTACTCCACCATAAAGGTAGCTGACAGACTCCTTTGCCTTCCAGCACCAGCTTTCAAGTACTTTTATTCCGTTTACTTCATCTCCCGGTTTTACGGCTTTTCCATCCAGCCCGTATTCTTCAAGTGTTGCCTTGGGTGCCGCTAATATTTCATATTTAATAGTTTTCAGCTTCTCCACATCTATGTGATCAGTATGCTCATGAGTTATGCACACAATATCGTATACCTCTTTTGGCTTTATTGTATAGTTTGGATCGATTAGTAAATCAAATTTTTCAGAAATCTCTACGCACGAGTTACCGAGCCATCTGACTTTCATACTATTGAGTCAGCTTTAGGAATAAAAAATGATTGCTATTTTCTGCCAACAATTAGTGCAACATCTCTGCCGTACTTCAGGTCTGTAAAATCTATCTTCTCCACAAAAAATCCTGTTCTTTCAAGCATTCTTGAAACGTCCTCAACGCTGTAAAATTTTGCAGCTCTATAAAATGGACTGTTTTTCTTTCGGTAGTCTTCGATAAGCTTCCCCCGCACAATACAGATAAGTATTCTGCCATTATTTCTGAGAACCTTGCTTGCCTCCATAAGAGCTTCAACCGGTTTTTCAAGGAAGCACAGTGTAAACGCAAGCAGGACAATATCAAAAACTTGTCTAAAAGGAAGATTTAAAGCATCAGCAAGAACAACATCAACACCACGTTTTTTTGCGAGTTTCAGCATATTTAGAGATATATCAATTCCAATACATCCCAAACAGCTTGCAAATCTTCCAGTGCCAACCCCAACCTCCAGACAGTAACCATCTGGTAGATTTCTCTCAATCAACTCTAACTCCTTTAAGAAAATATCTCTATGCCTGTCATACCACTCATCGTATTCCTTCCACCTCTCATCAAACACACTGAGCATTTGTCTACTCACTTTTTGATGATAATAATTTTTTCGAAAGATGTGATAACAAAATAAACAATAACAAACAATAACAGATAATAATCTTACCAGTTTAAAAAACTCCATGAGAGTCTACAACACTTTAACGAAGCAGAAAGAAGAACTCAAAGTTGAAAAAACTGTTAGAGTTTACGTGTGTGGAATTACAGCTTACGATTACTCTCACATAGGACATGCGAGGTGTGCTGTTGTTTTTGATACTCTGCGCAGGTACCTTGAGTGGAAAGGTCACGTGGTCAGGTACGTGCAGAACTTTACAGATGTTGATGACAAAATAGTAAGAAGGGCAGTCAGCGAGGGAAAAACTTTCAGAGAAATCTCAGAGCGATATATAACTGCATACAGAGAAGACATGCAAAAGCTAAATGTGAGGGAGGGAATACACCCAAAAGTTACGGAAAACATAGAAGAGATCATAAGTGCTATATCAAAGCTAATAGAGAAGGGATTTGCCTACGTGGTTGATGGAGAGAGATGGAAAGATGTTTACTTCCACGTTCCATCCTTAAAATCGTATGGAAAACTTTCAGGTATGAGTTTGGAAGAACTAAACAGGCATAGAATTGAACCTGATCCAAGAAAGAAAGATGAAAAAGATTTTGCCCTGTGGAAGTCTGCAAAGAATGAGGATATCCAAGCAAAAGCCTTCTTTAATTCACCATGGGGAAAGGGCAGACCGGGATGGCACATAGAGTGTAGTGTTATGGCTGCAAAGTATCTCAATGTACCGTTTGATGTTCATGGAGGTGGTAGAGATTTAATATTCCCACACCACGAGAATGAAAGAGCACAGAGTATTGCACTTTTTGGTATTGAGCCCGTTAGATACTGGATTCACAGCGATTTTGTTAGAATAAAAGGAGAGAAGATGAGTAAAAGTTTGGGCAACATAGTGAGAGTAAAGGATGTTCTTAGGATGTATGAAGGGGAAGTTTTGCGTTACTTTCTGCTTTCCGCACACTACAGAACTGCTCTCGACTACAGCGAGGAGGCAATAGAAAAATGTAGAAGAGCTTACGAATACATTAAAAATACAGTAGAGGCTATAGATATGGAAATTGCTGCTCTCAAAAGTGGAGTTGCAAATGCATCAAACCCAAACTCCGAGATGAGATACATTACAGAAAAGTTAAGGGAACGGTTTACAGAAGCCATGGAGGACGATTTAAATACACCTCTTGCATTTGCAGCACTGCACAACTTTGCGAATCGAATAAACAAGATTTTAAGAGACGGCAACTTTGATTTAGGCAATCTAAAATTTGCTTTCAACACTATAAAAGATGTTTGTTCAGTTCTTGGGCTGTTTGAAAACTACAGAAGAATTCCAGTGCTTGGAGAAAGACAGGTTGAACTAATAAAAGAGAGGGAACTTTGCAGAAAGGAGAGAGATTTTGAGAGAGCCGACTTTATAAGAAACAAATTCAGGGAAATGGGTTATCAGCTTATAGATACTCCAAGGGGGACAAGATGGCGTTTAATTTAAGCAAGTTAAAGTTAAAATAATTTTAAATTAAAAAATTTATATTGCTATATTATAATTTAAAAGTTCTCAAAAGCTTCCAAGAACTTCCATTGCATATCTATATTTTTCTCTATAGTTTCAATGTCACTATCATCTATACCCTTAAACCTGCCCTGAGCTCTCAAATATTCGGTTAATCCCGTCCTTTTCATTTTATCTTTGTAAGGTCTGCTTGCGGGAGAGAAACTAAGCTTTCCATCAAATTCCCAGAGTATCCAAGCCCCGCACTTCACCGCCATCCTTGCAATTTCCACGGTTTTAGAGCTGTCAAATCTCCAGCCCGGTGGACATGGGCTGTGAAGCTGTATAAAACGGAAACCTCTAATTTTCTTAGCTTTCTCAAGTTTATTTATAAAGTCCGGCAGGTATCCAACACTTGCAGTAGCAACGTAAGGCACTCGATGCATGAGCATTATCGCAGCTAAATCCTTCCTCTCTTCACTCTTTCCAGTAGGTGATGTCGTTGTCTTTGCTTTCCAGAATGTAGTTCCACTTGACTGGATACCAGTGTTCATGTATGCTTCATTATCACTTACTATCACTATTATATCCTCATTTCTTACCGCTGCTCCGCTGATTGTTGCAAAACCTATGTCCGCTCCTCCATCTCCCATCCACACCACTATCTGTTTCTTCTTTCCTTCTCTCCTGAAAGCAGAGGCTATACCAGATGCAACTGCTGGAGCTGAAGCAAATGGAACGTGCAGAACGGGAGCGTTGATTGTCGCTTTGGGATGTATGCCGGCAACTATTGTTGAGCATCCGGCAGGTATAATTACTACTGGATCATCTAAAGCCAATCCAAGCGCTCTTAAGCCTAAACTGTGTGGACATCCCTGACAAGATGGATTCCCAGAAAGCAGGATAGATTCCTTAACTTCCATATCCTCACCTCATACCTTTGTCGTAGATCTCAGGAGGCCACCAGTAAACACCATTTTTCTCAACTTCAAGCTTTCCTTCTGAAAAAACTCTAAACATCTTAATAAAATCATCAACCCCTACGTCAATCCCACCGATTCCTGCTATTATGTTCGTTGCTTCAACACAGTTCTTAACTTCCACTCCAAGTATTCCCCCAGCCCCCATCGAACAATCTCTATCAAGAACAAGTACCTGTTTTCCATCAAGAAGTTTCTGAATCTTTTTGTATGGCATGGGTCTGATGTATCTGAGTTTTAATAGACCTATGGGCAACGATTCTTTTCTCAATTCATCTATGGCATCTTTTGCATCACCACTCCAAGCACCCATCATAACTACAGCATACTCCGCATCATCGAGTCTGTACTCTTCCAGCAGACCACAGTTTCTTCCGGTGATTTCCTCATACTCCCTGCTTACTTTGTCAACAACTTTTTCTGTATTTTTTAAGGCTTCAAATGTATCCTTTCTAAGTCTTGCAGTGTACTCATTTGGACCTATACATCCAACAGTGAATGCTTCCTCTCCAAAAACATAGCTCTGTCTTCTTTCAGGTAGAAACTCATCCACATACTGCTGTTCCAGCAAATCAACAACTTCCGATGTATGACTAAGTTGAAAAGCATCCATTCCCGCTGTATAGGGTAAACTGACTTCCTCACTTATTCGGAATCCATTTATTGTTAGATCAAACGCCTCCTGAACATTTTCAGCCATTGCAATTATCCAGCCTGAATCTCTCATGGTCAGCAAGTCCGTGTGGTCAGTATGTATGTTCCATGGTGGGCCTATGGTTCTTGTTACGACTACCATAACCAGTGGAACTCTGGCGTTTGCAACCCACCATATCATTTCATACATATAAAGCAACCCGTGACTGGAGGTAGCTGTAAAGGATCTTTTACCGGCAACAGCACTGCCATAAACAGCAGCTAATGCCGAGTGTTCTGATTCCACTCTTATAAATTCTGCATCAAGCAGTCCACTATCAACCATCTCCGCAAGCTTTTCGACTATAACTGTCTGGGGGGTTATCGGGTAAGCTGCAACAACTTCAGTTCTTGCAAGCCTTACAGCCTCAGCAACAGCCTGATTTCCAGTCATTATTGTTCTTCCAGACAATTTTACACCTCCTTCAGGCTTCCAGAACCATTTCTATCGCCTTTTTGGCACAGACACTACTACATATTCCGCACCCTTTGCAGTACTCGTAGTCTATTTCCACTTTTTCGCCCCTCTTTGAGATTGCTCCTTCGGGACAGTACAACCAGCAGAGCATGCAGGCATTACATACATTTTCTTTGATTACGGGTTTGTACGTTCTCCACAAACCGGTTTTACCGGCACTACCCTTACTGGGCTTGGATATCAAACATTCTTCAACTACTGACATTCATAAACCTCCTCGTACGCTATTTCAGCCGCTGTGGCATTTACTTCAGCGACTTTTCCGCTAAAAGTGTCTTTTATTGCTTTCACAACACTTTCTTTTCTTATTCCAAGTGTATTAGCCATAGCTCCTGCCATCGCAGTATTAACTATTGGCCATCCAGCAGAAACAAGGTTGAGATTTAAAGCTATTTTACTTGCATTTATGCAGAAGTCTCCGCCACTTTCAGCATTTACTATAGTAAATCCTTCATCTTTAAGCATGTTTTTAATATCAACTATATTTAGTATTCTTTCAGCAAAAATTGATACAACATCTGCTTTCTTTATTGATGAATGTCTTCTGATGGGTTCATCAGAAAGTCTCAGATAACTTTTAACAAGAGAACCTCTCCTTTCAGCACCAAACTGTGGTATCGCCTGTGCATACTTTCCATCCATCACTGCAGCAAGAGCGAGAATTCTGGCTGCGGTTACACCACCTTGTCCGCCAAAACTGAGAATTACAATTTCTCTCAACAAAACTTACCACCTCCAGTTATCATTTGTATAACCAAGTTCAGTTTAATAGTTGTTATTTATAAGATTTATTATTTCCATAATAGGTTTCGATATTTTGCTAATCATGCATCAATGCGGTTAATTGTATAATTATATGTCTTATGGTATTTAAAATTTCTAAATTGTACGTCAAGCATGCTGAGGGGGTATCGAACAAAAAGAACTAAATATTGTTTCTCCAAAAATACTTTTGTAATGTTATCTTCAGCCGCAAACAACAGATTGAAAGTTTTGTCTCTCAAGATACTTGACTTACTCTGGTTTATCAACGAGCTTAGACCCTATTCAGAACTTGAAAAGAAAAAAAATACGTTAGAGTACTACCTGCCAAAAATAAAAGATGTTCATGAAAGGGCAGA
>QNXS01000092.1 GCA_003978865.1 Archaeoglobus sp.
GTTAGTTAGCAGGCTTGTAATGTTAACAATTAAATAGTACATTATTCCAGATTTGCAGTGATGAAAATAGCAATTATTGGTGGTACTGGTAGTATAGGTGTTGGTTTGAGTTTAAGGCTTGCTGCAGCCTCTTACAACGTTATTGTTGGTTCAAGAAATGAATCTAAAGCCAGAGAAAAAGCTGAAGAATACACTTCTATTCTGAGGAATTTTAATTGTGATGCTAACATTGAATACGCTGAAAACTTTAAAGCCTCCAAAATATGCGATGTAGCCATTCTTGCAGTACCTGCCAAACATGTTTTTTCTACAGCAGAATCACTTAGAGATGAGCTTAGAGGTAAAATAGTCATTTCACCAGCAGTGCCAATGAAAAGAGAGAAAGAATTCTTTGTTTATGATCCTCCTCCGGAAGGTTCTGCAGCGGAGAGAATTGCTTCTATACTGGATGACAGTAGGGTCATCTCCGCTTTTCATACGGTACCAGCAAAGAAATTTGCAGATATGAACTCGAAGTTTAACTGGGATGTTCCAGTTTGTGGAGATCATGAAGATGCCAAAAATGTTGTACTCGAAATTGTAAATTCAATAGACGGGCTTAGAGCTCTTGATGCAGGACCTTTAAGTTCCTCAAGACTTGTGGAGGGTATAACACCCTTGCTGATAAACTTGGCTATGCGGAACGATATGCACAATTTGAGCATTAAATTTGTCTGAACTTTTAATTTATCAATTCCCGTGTACCTATTTTTTTACAACTACTCTTACGTTTTTGTTAAGAGCAAAAGAAGGGCGTATAACATTCATCAAACGAAAATTATATATATTTGAAAAACCAGAAAAACGCTCGGGGAGGTGAATAAATATGGGAGAATTGCCCATTGCGCCAATAGACAGAATTATTAGGAATGCGGGAGCGGAGAGGGTTAGTGAGGATGCCAGAGAGACAATGGCAGAAATACTTGAAGAATGGGCAACGCAAGTTGCCAAGAGGGCAATTGAGGTTGCCAAGCATGCTGGTAGAAAGACTGTTAAGGCTGAGGACATAAAATTGGCACTCAAGACATAAAATATACTTTTTTAATTTTTAATTGCCAAAGTTCTTTGGTTTGTAGGTACATCATCATCTATTTTCAGAAATACTTTTGTTGGACTTTAAACGAAGAGAATAGCGAATATAACAATAAGTAAAGTAAAATCAGGGTGGATAAAGGTTTATAAAGTTTAATAACGGTTGATAAATTTTAATTAAGATGGAAATAAAAAGAATGCATATATTATACTGCGAGAACTTACGTTTGGTGATGTGGTATGAGGAAAGTTGTGTGGCTGATGTTGGTGAGCCTTGTAGCATCCACAGGGCTTGTCGCAGCAATTCCACAGAATGCAATGATGCCAGGAGCGCAGCTTGGCAAAGTAATGGCAAAAAACTACAGCAAAAACATGTATGGCAGAATTGCTAACGAGAGCAATGGCAGTGGAACTATGCATAAAAAAACTATGTATAAAAATATGGGAAATATGGTATACAACAAACTACAAACAAATAATAGTTTAAAGTATGGAAACAATGTATACAACAGGATGGTGAGACACAATCGTACACACGTAATGCTTGTGAAGGAGAAACTCAGAAAAATCGGAGTCAGAGGTATTGAGGAATCATATATAAAAGCAAAAGAGCACTATTTCAAATTAAAATACAGATACATGAAATTGAAGAATAGAGGTCTAATGAACTTTACTTGTGAAAAAATGTTCTGCATGGCCGCTGGAAATCTTGTACTAAGATGGTTTGACAGAATGGAAGTAGCTATACTGAATACAAGATTGAATGAAACTCTGAAAAATCAGCTTATATCAAAAATAGAACAGGAGAAAATGGCATTCGAGGAAAAATTAAGACTTGTTAATAGTACCGAGAATCCGCAACAACTTAGAGAGGTTGCAAAGCAACTCAGAGAGCAGTGGAGACAGGCTAAGAATGTAGTTAGTGAAGTAGTAATGGAAGTTGTTATAACAAAGCTCGATAGGACTACAATTACTGCTGAAAAGCTCGAGGAAAAGCTGTCAACAATAGCTCCGGGTAGTGAGTTGCTTAAAGAATATCTTAACAAAGTTCAGCAGGCAAGGAGGTACATTGAAGACGCAAAGAAGCAAATCAAGACTGGAAATACATTAGCAGCGAGGGAAGATATAAAGATGGCAATCATGTCCTTGAGAGAAGCGTTCATAAATGCGAAACAGATAGTCAGAGAACTAAATATGCAGGGTAAGGAACTGGGCAGCATAGCAAACCCGAATGCATTCGGGTTTAAGAGTGGTAATCTAAATTTATTTGGCAACGGAACTTTCAGCTTTGAAGGAAAGGGAATTGTTGTAGTATCAGCAAAGAATGCCACAATCACGTACGTAGGCAACCTTTCAAACGTTACAGGCTTTACTAACACTAATGGAACACTTAGAGGTACTGGAAAAGCGTTTGTTACAGGCAATGTTAGTGTTACAGTTACTGGAGAGGGAGTGCACATGTTCGTCAAGGGAGTAGGAACTGCTCATCTGAGCGGAACGGGGATTTACTGGTACAACAATAGAAATAGGATTCAAAAGAATACTCTGAACGGCAGTGTAGAAATTCATTTAGGAGGGTGATAACACGAGCACGAAATTTAAGATTTTAATTATACTAACGCTTGTGATCGCTTCATCACTTAGCATGGGTTGCATGCAAAAAACCGGAGTACAGAACGTGACAGCTCCTAAAACCTCTCCAACTGCAAGCCCAACCACCACTGCAAAAAACATCACTCAACTTGAAAGAAACCTGAACGACACACTTGAAAATGTAAATCAGTTACTCAACCAACTAAGCGAGATAAACAACATAAATTTCACAGTTTAATTTTTTTAATTTTTTATTTCTGAAAAATAAATAATAAATATCAAGAAGAATTGTAATCTGGAGAAAACTTCATTTATAAGTCCAAAAGCGAACTTGGTATATTAGCAATTGAAATAACAACTATGGTTACTTCTTTTGTTCAGCTGATTATGGCTTTCAATGTATCAACTATCGCATAACAAACCTTTTCTTAGACTTTATCTTTGTCTCATCTATTAATCTTCTCTTCTTCTTTTGTTTTTCGGTTGTTTTAGAATTTTTTAGTCTATGGTAATAGCTAACAGATTCATGATTTGTTTCTTCAAAAGGTTGAAAACGTGCTTGTTTTCCTTAAAGAAATATTCTTGACAGTGTCGATTGTACTGCTATGCTTTTTAGATATGTTTTTGGATTATGGAATTCAAAGAACTTATAAACAGATTGTCAACCAAATTTTGTGGTGGTTAACAGAATGATGGATGATAGAAAAATTCCAAGAACGATGAGTACACAGCATCCTGACAACGTCAACATTCCTTTCTTTTGTGAATATCCGGTAATTAAAGGTGATGATGAAGTAAGAGAAGCTTACTATGCTTTTTCCCACTTGGGATGCAATGAGCAGATGTGGGACTATGAAGGGAAGGACGTTGATGTTTACGTAGTCAAAAAGCTACTCTCGAGATATTCCCAGTTTTTTTATGATGTTAAACTCGGAAAGGATGTATTTCTGACTTTTAGAATACCAAACCCATCTGTGGAGAAAAGCGAAGCAAAAGTTATGCTTGAAGTTCTCGAAAGCATTCCAAGAAGCTGTGACTCTGCAAAGATTTTCTATGATGATGATACGATTCCAGTTTTTGAAGTTATACTACCCATGACATCAAACTCGGCAGAATTGAACAGAGTTTACTACTACTACACGAACTTTGTTGTTGGAAAAGCTAATAAGAAATTCTTTTGCGGGGATATAACAATAAAAGACTGGATTGGAGAATTCAAACCTGAAAGAATAAATGTTATACCTCTTTTTGAGGATAGATCATACGTACTGGAAAGCCACAGTATAACTGAGAAGTTTGTAGAGGATAAGCTCCTCTCATACCAGAGAGTTTTTCTTGCAAAGTCCGATTTGGCAATGAACTATGGTGGTTTCTCTTCAGATATTTACCTCAGAAAAGCACTGTTTAATCTTGCCTCACTTGAGGATAAAACCGGAGTAAGAATATATCCAATAGTTGGTTTTGGATCACCTCCGTTTAGAGGAAACCTGAGACCTGACAATGTTTTGGATATAACCAGAAAATGGAAGAGTGTTTTTACGTTTACAGTTCAATCCGCTTTTAAGTATGATTATCCGGAGAAAGTTGTTGTAAGAAGTATAGAAAAATTGAATTCCATCAATCCCAAACTTAAAGTTGAAGATCCGGGAGAAGAAATGCTAAATCTTGCTGACAAAATAGCAAAAGAATACAGAAGGAAAGTTTTGCTTGTTGCAGACATAGTTAACGCTTTATCAGCGCACGTTCCAAGAAGGAGGGCGAGAAGACTTCACGTGGGATTATTCGGATATTCGAGGGATATAAATGGTGTCCAGCTGCCGAGAGCGATACCTTTTTGCTGTTCTCTTTACTCTATAGGCTTGCCACCCGAACTTATAGGTCTTAGCAATCTGAGCGATGAGGAGCTCGGTGTTGTCGTTGAGAATTACTATGATGAATTAAATTTCTCACTCAGGTTTTTTAGCAGAAAAGTATGCCATAAACTCGGATTAGAAAAAGTTTACAACTACGGAGCGTTAAAGGAGTTTGGATTAGAAATCGGAGATTTTGAACTTGCGGAGGAAGTATACAATGCCTTCAGAAGGAACAGAGTATCCATTCTTACTGAAAAAATTCTTCAAGCTGCAAGACTGAGGAAGTTTCTTGGGTGATTTACCTGAATTCAACACTAATTCCCGGTTCTATCTGTACAACAACATCGGCAATTCTGCCTATTACAACTCCTCCTCTAACAGCATTGTAGGAGTTGAAGTAAACGACCCTAACGTCTTTCACGTCTTCTTCCATAGCTCCATGTGATATAGCCATTTCAGTCACCCTGTCTTTTGCAAGTTCGATCAGGTAATCATCATCGTCTCTACCATCGTACTCCTCGACCACTCCATTAAAGACAGCCCTCTTTTTTGCAGTGTCAAACCTTGCATATAATGTCATACTTACTCTTGAAACAGCGACACCCACAGCATTAACTGCCTCACTGTGTTCAGGTACTATGCACTTTCTGCCACTTATCTCTTCAATGTACGGTGCTAAGAACTCTGCAAGGTAACCGGTTAATACAATTTTTAGATTTTTGTAGTTGTTCAGTGCATTGACGACCATAGATGAATAGTCGCGTACAGCCTTCTCAGCTATGTCTCTTGACCGGCAAATGTCTCTGGATCGGGTAAAGTTACCTATCTCACATCCGCAACAATTTAACGAATCTGTTAGTGTGAAGTGATTTCCTCCAAAAGCTGCCGAAACACCTTTTCTTTCAGGCTTTATAAAGCTGTCAACAATTGAATCTCCACCAAAGGGAATTGAAAAGGAATCGACGCACCTTATAAGAGTTTTCATGCCTGCAACACTTAGATTTTCGACTATTGCTGGTTTTCCGTTTCTTACAACAACAAAGTCTGTGGTAGTTCCACCTATGTCCACAACAACTGCGTTTTCAACGTTTGTTAGATATATTGCACCCATTGCAACTGCTGCTGGACTGGAATTGTATAGCAGGGATGGATTTTGAATAGCAATTTCTATTGGTATAATTCCTCCATCTCCTTTGTAAAAGAAAAAGTAATTTGAATATTTTCCAACTATCTTTTCAAGTTCTGAAACACTTTCCTTAATCTTTGCGTTGACTATTGTTGTATTTATTCTGAGAGGATAGTTTACTGCAAGGCAGTGGTAACTTAGGCAGATTTTACTATCTTTGAATTTCCTGAGCGCTATTTTTCTGACTTTTTCTTCAAGTATCGGGTTTCTGATAGAGAACTTTCCAGCTATAGCAACATTGTCATTATTGGAATTTCTCAATGCATCAACTACCTCCGTTTCATCTATGTCCTCAACAACATCTCCTCTGTGGTTAACAAAACCTTTTAAACAAAATCCCACTTGCCTGTAGTTTAATCCAGGTCCGGGAATTAATAGCACAAGAGTTGACACTTCATGAAACCTGCTAAGAACTGTATTTAGAGGAAGGGATGTGCTGACAATTACTTTTTCTTCTCTTAAATCAACTTCAGATGACAGTGTTTTCAAAACAGCCTCTATTCCCGCCTCATTTGGTAACTTAAACGTCATAACTTCTTCTTCTACAATTGCAGCATCGGTGTTGGTACCACCAATATCAATGCCTACAGCCATTACTTGGATACATTCAATTAACTATATAAAACTTGAGCAGTACCAAAAATTAAAGAAAGTTTAAAAGATTGCAGAGTTTGAATGAAGTTTAAAAGGAAACTGTCTATTGAACTTGAAAGACTTGAAGGCTTTAAAAATCCGAAAATAATGCTGGAACAGTATGTGACTCCTCCATCTCTTGTAGCTGAGATTGTGTCAAAAGTATCTTTGATAGACGGGCTGAATAGAAGAGTTGTGGATCTTGGGTGTGGAACGGGAATAATATCCATAGCATTTGAACTTCTTGGAACTGAAAGTATTGGATTTGAAATAGATAGAGAAGCTTTAGAAGTAGCAAGGAGGAACTCAAGAAATGCTGGAGTGAAACCGGACTTCATCCTCTGTGATGTAAGGAAGATTGAACTCAGAAGAGGTGATTATATGGTCGTAATGAACCCACCGTTTGGAATACATAAAAAATTTGCTGACAGAATCTTCCTTGAGAAAGCTATGAATTTTGGGGAGGTAATTTACTCAATTCACTCAGCCGGAAGTGAGAAATTTATTAGGAGTATGAGTTCGGAGAGGGGCTTCTCTGTAACGCACGTTTGGAGATATCTGATACCGTTAAAGAGGACTTATAGCTTTCACGAAAAAGACTTTAAACAAATTGCTGTAGAAGTTTATAGAATTGTGAGGAGGTCATGATGGTTTCTGTTGGTGAGAGTATCAGGAATAAAAATAAAAGTAATAAAAGTAGCAATAAGAGTAATAAGAATAATAATATAAAAAGAAAAAGGAAAAATAAAAGAAATGAGAGGCATGTTGAATGCTGTACTTTGAAGTTTGTAGTGCCGGGAGACGCACTGGGCTATGCTGAAGAGTTCTTAGCTGGGGATGGGGTTTATGAAGAGAACGGAAAAATCTTTGCGGCAGTTGCAGGAAAAGCAGTTTTGATGAACAAGACCGTAAGAGTAGAACCCATCAGGGAACTGCCAAAGATAAATAAGGGAGATGTTGTGTTTGGTAGAATAGTTGACGTCAGAAATTCAATAGCTCTCGTAGAAATTGCGAGAAAGCAGGGGTTTGACAGGGAATTGATGCATACTGGAATAGCTGCTCTGCATGTATCGAACATTCAGAATGAATACCTTAAGGATATAAGTAACGCTGTAGGTTACATGGACATAATAAAGGCAAGAGTGATTGATGAAAGAAAGTTAATACTATCGACAAAAGAACCGGAAATGGGAGTTCTAAAATCTATATGCAGTGTTTGTAGGCACGAACTGGTTAGAGATGGTGATATACTCAGATGTCCAAACTGCGGTAATGTTGAGCGAAGAAAACTATCAAACAGCTATGGTAAGGGATGTTTGAAGTAAAGTTTTTTAATTGTTCGAATTTCTTCACAGCATGGAAGTTAAAGTAGTAGAAATTGGCAAGGACTACGTAAAACTTGTTGTAAAGGGTGAAGATCATACGTTTCTCAATCTTCTGCAGCATTACTTGCTTGAAGATGAGGATGTTTTGATAGCAAAATACAATGTGTCACACCCACTTGTTGGAGAACCTGAGTTATTTGTAAGAACTGAAAGGAAAAATCCAGTGGAAGCTATAAAGAGAGCGAACGAGAAGATAATTGAGGCTTGTAAGGAGTTAATCGAGAAAATTGAATAAAACCGTCATTCATCCTCCTTTTTAAAATTTAACCTCAAAAAAATTTAACCTTAAAGCTTAATTAACGCCACTTCCTACAATTACACATGGGTAGTCCAGTGAAAGTAGCGGACTGGGGATTGAAAATGAGGATGTACTTTACAATGTTTATGATTTTCCTTGTGACATTAGCGTTCCTGACGTTGCTATGGATTTATGGAGTGAGTACACCAGTATTAGTAGTGTTTGCGGGAGGCATGCTCTTTCTCCAGTACTACTTCTCAGATAAAATTGCTCTACTCGCTTCTGGAGCAAGGATAGTTGATAAAGATGAGATGCCAGAGTTGCATGAAATAGTGGAGGAACTTGCAAGAAAAGCAGGAATCCCGAAGCCAAAGGTGGCTATTGTAGATTCTCCGATACCAAATGCGTTTGCTACCGGAAGAAGCCCATCATCTTCAACTGTTGCTGTAACTACGGGCTTACTCAGAATACTTAGTAGAGATGAAGTAGAGGCGGTACTTGGGCACGAAATAAGTCATGTGCTTCACAGAGATGTTGCAGTAATCACTTTTGCCAGCTTCATATCTACCTTAGCTTGGTTTGTTATGAGATGGGCAATGTTTATGGGATTCTGGGGGGATAGAGACAGGGACAGTATAGCTCCTTTAACTCTGCTTGCAATCTCATCTTTAGTATGGCTCATAAGTTTCCTGCTTGTGATGGCTCTTAGCAGATACAGAGAGTATGCTGCTGACATGGGAAGTGCATTACTTACAAGAAAACCTCAAAGTCTGATCTCCGCTCTGCTGAAAATAAGTAACAGTATGGACAGGACTCCTGTGGAAGAAAGAAAAAAAGTTGAAGGATTGAATGCATTTTTTATAATTCCAGCAATAAGTGGTGAAACCATAATGTCTCTGTTTTCAACTCACCCACCGATAGAGGAAAGGATTAAAAAACTTGAAGAAATAGCCGAAAAAATGGCATTTTAACTTTTTAGTTTTTGGTTTATTTCAGTTGTTTCACTCTTCCTCAAAAAAGCTAAAAATCGAATTATGCAGTAAGTTGTGTGCATAAACATGCTGAGCTTCCATTGTTCGTTGAGATAGGAGAAGGAGCAGTAGAGGTAGTTTCCATTCTTGTTAAAGACCTCAGAGCAGAAAACATAGTGATGCTGAGCGGGAAGACGAGCTACAAAATAGCTGGAAAAATTGTTGAAGAAAGCACTAACTTAACTTACACGTACATACTTGAAAACAGGGATGTAGTCAGAAAGCTTATAGCAAAACTCAGTTATGGGGATGCTGACTGTATAATAGCTGTGGGCGGTGGTCGTATAATAGACTCGGGAAAGCTACTCGCTTCTGAACTGAACGTACCTCTTGTAACAGTTCCGACCACAGCCTCCCATGACGGTATGGCTTCTCCAGTAGCAAGCTTTAGAAACGGTGAAGTTTTTTCTATTTTTACTAAACCGCCATCAGCTGTCGTGGCTGACACATCGATAATTTCCAGAAGTCCGAGCAGGTTGACAAGAGCCGGTTTCGGCGACCTTGTGTCCAACATTACAGCAGTTAAAGACTGGAAGCTTTCGAAGGAGATAGATCCGACAGACTACTCAGAGATTGCTGCAAGCATAGCATACATGCCGGCTAAGATGGCTATTGAAAAAACTCCAACAGTAGAAGATCTTGTTAGAGGTCTTGTTATGAGTGGTGTTGCAATGAGTATAGCTGGAAGCAGCAGACCTGCAAGTGGTGCTGAGCACAAGTTCAGTCATTCTTTAGACATTCTTGGCATTGGACGCGCACTTCACGGTGAACAGGTTGGAATTGGAACTATAATTATGGAGTATTTTCATGAAGTTACCTA
>QNXS01000011.1 GCA_003978865.1 Archaeoglobus sp.
AGCATCAGTAAACTTAGTAAAGTATAATTTCCTCGCGGTACACAGAGAAATGGTAGAATGAAAATACACATTTTCGTTGATGAGTTTCCCCCTTTCTTCAGGGGAGGACTTGGAACTTACGCAATGGAAGTTTCAAAGAGGTTAGCTGAAAAAAACGATGTATCCATCTTTACGAGAGGTAGTGATGTTGACTTCAAATATGACTTCTGGTTTAAGGCAAAGGTCTTCAGATCCCCAAATATAAAGCCAGATTGCTATCCCTCTTTTCTTCCTCAGCACGTCAGAGGCTGGGGTGATGATGGCAGAAGGTTTTATGCTGAAACGCTGTTTTACAACATACTATCAGCTTATAGATCTCTTGAGGATAAACCGGACGTGATTGCTGCCCATGACTGGCTCGCTTTTCCTGCTGCCATAATTGCTTCATCAAACAATAAATCACCTTTTGTAGCCCATTTTCATTCGACAGAATACGGCAGGATAATAAATCCATCTCCAGTTGTCTGCGAGATTGAGAGAGAAGGAATAAACAAAGCTGAAAAAGTCGTTACCGTTAGCTATGCAATGAAGGAAGAGATTAAAACGTTTTATTCTAACGAAGATGTTGAAGTTGTTTACAATGGAGTTGATACAAACAGATACAACCCCAAAAACTTTAGCGGGGAGGATATAGAAAGCTTCAGAAGAAAATTCAATGGAGAAAAAGTGGTTCTGTTTCTTGGCAGGCTTACGTGGGTAAAAGGTGTGGATTCACTTGTAAGAGCAATGCCCGAAATAGAGAAGGCGTGCGGAAATGTTAAACTCGTAATAGTTGGAAGGGGAGAAATGGAAGATTACTTGAAAAAGTTATCGAGTGAACTTGGTGTGAATGTGACTTTCAGATTTGAATATATCAGTGAGAGAGAGAGGATACTGCACTACCTTTCATCAGATGTTGTTGTTCTGCCTTCCCGTTACGAACCTTTTGGAATAGTATGCACCGAAGCTATGGCTCTCGAAAAACCTGTTGTTGTTGGAGCAAAGGGAACATCCGGCTTAAGAGAGCAGGTCGTGAGCGGGGAGACAGGCTACCACATAGATCCGGATAATCCCCACGATATAGCAGTTTACACCTCAATCTTGCTGAATGATGACGGGCTCAGAAGGAAGATGGGGAGAAAAGCAAGGAAAAGAGTTCTTAAAAACTTTACATGGGATAAGTGTGTTGAGAGAACATTGGATATCTACAGTTCCGTGGGGTGTTGACAGTGATGTTGAGTAAATCTGAGTTGTGTTACGATACCGCAAGCAAAAAAGAGTACTTGCTTGTCAGTAGAAATTCATATTCTTCATCAAGTATAGCGGGAAACACAAGAAAGTACCATGGCTTGCTTGTTAAGAATGGATACGTTTTACTCTCCACAGTTGACGAGTTCGTTGAAGGAGAAAGAATTTCTTGCAGCAGATATAAAAATGCAATTGTTGATGAAGGACTTGAAAAAATGTACGCTTACATTCACCCTGCACGCTTTTTATACTGGGTTTCAGGGATTGTTGAGAAGAGAATTATACTGGAAGACGGGGGAGTAAGGATAATCTATAAAGCTAAACCTAAAAAGAAGTTTAAATTAATACCTCTTATAGCCATGAGAAACGTTCACTCTGTTAGAAAAGACTTTGAAGATGTCAGTGTTAGTGTTTTTGAGAATGGTTTTACCGCTCATTCTAACAATCTAAAGCTGAAATTAGAGGTATCGTGCGATGACTCTGTACAGATTGATAGGGTTGATTATACATACTACAATGTTTTCTATGATAGGGAGTGTAAAAGAGGGTACGAATGCTGCGAGAACCTGTACGCACCCGTTAAAATTGAAGCTTACACCGATAGTATTGAGCTACTCGCCTATACTGAAAGAATTACCAAAAAGTTTACTCAGTACCACTTCACAACGCCAGAAAGGGTGCTCGAGCTTGCTTGCGATTCTTTTATTGTGGGAGATTGGATAGTTGCTGGTTATCACTGGTTTAATGAGCCTTGGGGAAGGGATGCATTTGTCAGTCTACCCGGTTTACTCCTTGAGAGGGGTTTGTTTGGCAGGGCGAGAAGAGTGTTCCTCTACTTCGTTAGGAGGATGAAGAATGGAATAATACCAAACAGAGTGTTAGGAAAGCCGTCTTACAATTCAAGTGATTCAAGTTTATGGTTTATATATGCACTTGACAGATATATGAGAAAGACCAATGACACTGAGTTCTTCTACCGCCTAAGAGCTTACATTGAAAGTATATTAGAAGAATACCCCAACAGCGAGGTTGCAAGGCTGAAAGGCAGTATGATATCGGTAGCACCACAGACAACTTGGATGGATACCCGTTTCACTCCAAGAAATGGAAAAGCTATAGAAATCAATGCTCTATGGATCAATGCTTTAGCCTTTGCTGATAGATACAGTATAACAACAACTATTGACTGGAGAGATGCTTTGAAGGAATTCAAAAAGATATTCTGGAACGGGTCATACTTTAACGATCTTGATGGAGATAACTCACTAAGACCGAATCAAGTTATTGCTCTCGCTGTTTTAACATCGATTCCAGAACTTAAAGAAGATGAAGAGTTATATAAAGAGTTATATGATATGGCCAGAAAATCGTGTTGTGTTGTAGAGAAAGAGCTACTAACTCCCTACGGATTGAGAACACTCTCTCCTTCACATCCAGATTACATTGGAAGATACATGGGTGATGTGAGCTATCACAACGGATGCGTCTGGCCATGGCTCACAGGTTTTTACTTTGAATTAAAGAGGAACGTTGGTATGGAAGTATCCAAATCTGAGCTTATACCTGTTCTCTCTCACATCTACGATGCTGGAATTGGATATATATCCGAGATCTTTGATGGTGATGCCCCGCATGAGCCAAACGGATGCATAGCGCAGGCATGGAGCGTTGCTGAGGTGTACCGGGCTTTGAAGATTGCTGACCAAACTACAAAAATAACAAAAATACCAAAGTCTAATTAACTGTTGTAGCTAACCCTCATACATGAGGCTCACCAGAACTGCTGAAGTTGTCCTCAGGAAAAGATACCTTCTTCGCAATGAGAAGGGTGAAGTAGTAGAAAGCCCTGAAGAAATGCTCTGGAGAGTTGCAGAAGCGGTTGCATCTGCAGAAGAAAATTACGGAGGGAATAGCAAAGCTATGGCAAAAGCATTCTTCAACATTATGGATGAACAGTTGTTCTTGCCTAATTCTCCAACACTTATGAATGCAGGAACAAACCTTAACTTATCAGCCTGCTTCGTTATTCCGGTTGAAGATTCGATAGATGGAATATTCAAGGCTCTCTGGGACATGGCAAAGGTTCAGAAAAGTGGAGGTGGAACTGGATTTTCTTTCTCCCGACTAAGACCGAAGGGAGATATAGTTCATTCCACGAGAGGTGTTGCAAGTGGACCTGTCAGCTTCATGAAGATATTTGATGCCGCAACCGAGCAGATAAAACAGGGAGGTAAGAGAAGAGGAGCTAATATGGGTGTTTTGAACGTGCATCATCCAGATATAGAAGAATTTATAAAAGCAAAGTGGGAAGAGGGAGTTTTGAGAAATTTCAATATAAGTGTGGGTGTTACTGACGATTTTATGGATGCTTTAAAAGAGAATAGGGAATACTCTCTCGTAAACCCAAGAACCGGAGAAGTCGTTAGAAAAATTTCGGCAAGGAAAATATTTGATATGATAGTAGAAGGGGCTTGGAGAAACGGTGAACCGGGAATTGTATTCCTTGATACAATTAACAGACACAATCCAACACCTCACGTTGGCAGAATTGAAGCTACAAACCCATGCGGGGAACAACCTCTGCTACCCTATGAATCCTGCAATTTGGGTTCAATAAATGTCTCTGCCTTCGTTAAGAATGGTGATTTCGACTGGGACAGACTGAGGGAAGTCATTCATCTTGCAACAAGATTTCTTGATGATGTAATAGATGTAAATTCATATCCTTTAGCAGAGATTAAAGAAAGAACTCTTGCAAACAGAAAAATAGGTCTTGGAATAATGGGATTTGCCGATGCTCTCTTCAAGATGAAAGTTCCCTACGACAGCAATGAGGCTCTTGAGATTGCGGAAAAACTAATGTCCTTCGTTCAGAGGGAGTCTCATTTAGAGTCTCAAGAACTTGCAGAAGAGAGAGGTGTATTTCCAAACTGGAAAGGAAGTGTCTGGGAAAAAAAAGGAATAAAAATCAGAAACGCAACAACAACAACAATAGCTCCTACAGGCACTATAAGCATAATAGCTGGTTGTTCTTCTGGAATTGAACCTGTTTATGCTCTTGCATTTAAGAGAATGCACATACTCGATGGAGAAGAATTCTTTGAAGTGAATCCAATTTTTGAGGAAATCTTAAAGAGACGCGGTCTGTACAGCGATGATATTATTAAAAGAGTTGCTGAATACGGAAGCATTCAAGATATAGAAGAAATACCAGAAGATATCAAAAGAATTTTTAAGTGCGCTCTTGACATAAGCCCTGAGTGGCACGTCAGAATGCAGGCTGCTTTTCAGAAGCACACAGATAATGCCGTTTCAAAGACAATAAATATGCCAAACCATGCAACAAAGGCAGACGTTGAAGCTGCATTTCTCTTAGCATACGAGCTGGGTTGTAAGGGAATAACTGTTTACAGAGACGGAAGTAGAGAAGAGCAGGTTTTGGCTTTAGCGAAGAAGAAAAAAGAGAAAGAGGTATTCAGAGGTCGGATTGTAAAAACAGGATATATAGAGCCAAGACCCCGCCCGAAGGTAATGACGGGGACAACAATAGAGACAAAAACAGGTTGTGGTTCTTTATACGTCACAATAAATGAAGATGAGTATGGAATTGCTGAAGTATTTGTCCAACTTGGCAAGAGTGGTGGTTGCGCCGCATCCCAGACTGAAGCAATAGGCAGACTGCTGAGTGTGGCTTTAAGAAGTCAGCTAAATCCACATGCACTTATAAAACAACTGAAGGGTATAAGGTGTCCTTCTGTAGGATTCGATGATGGGGAAATAATAACATCCTGTGCTGATGGAGTGGCAAAGGCTCTTGAGAAATATTTGAAAGGAGAGTATACGAAGCGCAGAACTGATGGAATAAAACCTCTAACGGAGTTTGTAGGAAAAAAAAGCGCAAAAACGAGACTCATAGGTGGAGTCTGTCCTGAATGTGGTAATGTGCTTGAATATGGAGAAGGTTGCATGGTTTGCAGAATGTGCGGATTTACAAAGTGTGGATAATAAGCCAAGATTGATGGTGCTTCGACTGGCGAATTAGGGCTACCAGAAAGCGCTATAACCTAAAGATTTATATAATGGATGTTCCGAAAAATGAAAGGTGTGGTGCGGCTTGAAAGTTTGAGTGTAAGGGATGAATTGCCGCCGTCTTTATAGGAGGTGGAATAAATGAGTGAATTACCTCTCGCTCCAATAGAGAGAATAATCAGAAATGCTGGAGCACAGAGAGTTAGCGAGAGTGCAAAGAAGACACTTGCTGATGCAATCGAAGATTACGCTATGAAAGTTGCAAAGAGAGCTGTTGAACTTGCCAATCACGCTGGAAGAAAAACAGTTAAGGCTGAAGATATTAAGATGGCTGCAAAGGAGATGTAAAATTATTTTATATTTTTTATCTTTATCTATAATTATCAAAGTAAAGACGTGTATTCAAGAAAGGTATCAAAGCCATAACTACTGCAATTTCAGTTATTTCGGATCTTGTAATCTCATTTCTTGTTAAATAACCTATTGCACCCTGTTTTTTCCCGAGACCTTCAATTCCCGTTATCCTTTCCATCACTTTTCCAACCTCACTTCCTCCAAGAACTGGCCTTAGAACTTTTTCAGGATATTCAAAGCCCGGACCATATCCTATGCATACTCTGTTACCGTCATAAATAGCAGCTACCTGTATATCTAAGTAACCAGTTAATGTAAAATTATTTCTAAATAACCCCGCTTCAATTCCGACTCCAAAGCTACAACTTGGTTTGTATGATCTCACAGCCCTGTTTATTGCACCTTTTATCGTATCGTTATCAAAAGGCTGCTCCGGAACACCTGAATCTACATCCACGCATTCCACAGACACACTATCAAAAAAACGGAGAAATGCTCTTCTAACTCCCTCAAGCTTTGCCGGATTCATTGATCCCAGACGTACCTTCACTTCACTCACTTCTACCACCCACAACTCTGCCGTACCTGTCTATCTCTCCAGCTTTTATTCTGGTTGATGATATTGGTTTACCATCATCTGCCATAACCCAATCCACAACCACTATCTTTATTTCACACATTTTCCTTTTTTTCCTTTCCTCATTTATTTTTCTTGCAGTTTTCTCTGTTTCTGGAGAAACAACCAAGTAATCGAAGTCCTCTTCAAGTGTTCTTCCAAACGGATCGTCTATCATCTCTACTACAGGCTCAACTCCGTATTTTTTTATAAAGTATCTTCTAAGATTTTCAACTCTCAAATTATACGGCATTACCGTTCTAAACCTTCTTCTTGCCATTTTATCGCTCGTAACACCTATTTTTAGATTGCTAACGTCTCCAGCAAGTCTAACTGCAACATCTATCAGCTTTTTGTGTCCTTCATGAAGTGGGTCGAACGTACCTCCAAGTGCTACTTTCATGTTACTACCTGATTTTAATTGATCTTAGATCTTACCTGAAAATTGCTGAGTACAACTGGTTTGTAACATGTATCCCGTTAAGCTCCAAAATTAAGTTTAGGATTGCCCCTATGATTGCCCCAACCACAATAGCTGCTATAACCCTAATTTTCACTATTAGAACTATTGCCGCTATCAGAAGGGCGAGTGTTGTTACAGCGTTGAGCTGTGTTACCCTAATGTTCGCCACCTGCTTGGCCGTCTCACCAACAGCAGTACCCATAAAGTTAAAGAGGGTTGCTATGCCACTCATACCAAACAGAAAACCAACACCAACTCCAATAAGTGTTAAAGTCCTGTCCATAATGTTGGAACAACTATTGTACTATTAAAAATTTAAGTTGGAGCTCGTACAAATGCAGTAAAAAAACAAAATCATAAATCATAAATTTACCTGAAAAATCCAAGCAGGTCATTTACGTTTATTCCCATGTTCTCAAGTTTTCTCTTTGCTTTGCTGAAAACGGGATAGCTGTATTTCCCACCAGATGCCTTTGAAATCAGTGCTTTATACTCGGAACTACTCAGAATATTTCTGATAAAATCAGAAATTGAACTTCTATCAATAACCTTAACATCAACTTTAGATACAAGCTCACCGTCCACAGACAAAACCAAAGCTTGATTTCTCCAGCACTTTTCGCATTCAGAAACAAGTATTCCAAATTTATCTTTTTTAAATTTAGCTTTCTGGTACATTATTCCTCCGCACTCGCAAAACCCGCCAAATAATTTGGAATTTACCCTTTTTCCAGGTATGGCTTTCCCCTCAAAAACTAAACTGTTTAGAGGTTCTATAACAACTACTTCTTTTATCCCTTCCATGTTTGCCCTCTAAACAGGAATTACCCTTTTAACTTCAGGTATCTTTTGTTTTAACCTCTGTTCCACAAACATACCAAGAGTGAACTGGGACATTGGACAGCCGTGACATGCACCAAGAAGCTGAACGAGCACTATACCCTTCTCTTCATCAACGTCCACCACTGCTATGTTCCCACCATCCTGAATTAATGCAGGTCTTATCTCTTCATCAATAACTTTTTCCACCTTTTCTCTGAGACTTGCATTGTTCTCTCCCATGTCCACAGCTTGGCTTACGCTTATTTAACGCTTGCTCTAATTTAGCTACGTGAAAGCACTTAGAGTGAAAAGGCAGGATGCTGGAAAAGCTGTTGAATTAATGGAAATTTTAAACTTGAGAGATAAAAGAAGACTGATTACATCAAAAGACGATTACGTAGAAGTCCCCATAGTTGAATGTGACTTAAACAGTCTAAAAGAAGTGGCTGATTTCGATTTCAAAATTGTAGAACAGAAAAAACCAGTTTATGCAAGAGCAAGAACTCTGAGGGATGCAATAAGGCAAAAACTCTCAGAAAGTGAAATGAAAAAACTTGAAAACCTGTTACCTTCTACATACAAGGTTATTGGAGATGTAATACTCGTTAAAATTCCAGAAGAACTCAAAGATTATGCTAAAATAATAGGAGAAGCTTTACTTGAAATCAATCCACACTGCAAGTCAGTATGGTGGGATAGAGGCAAGAGGGGTATGCTTAGAAAACCCGAAGTAAAGATAATAGCTGGAAAAGGTGGAGAAACCGTTCACAGAGAGGGAGGATGTGTATACAAGTTCGATGTGTCAAAAGTCATGTTCAGTCCGGGCAATCAGGCTGAGAGAATAAGAATGGGCACCATAGTTGGAAAAGAAGTTGTTGTGGACATGTTTGCCGGTATAGGTTACTTCACCATTCCTATGGCAAAAAAAGCTAAGGTTTATGCAATAGAGATAAATCCCGAATCATACCACTATCTGCTCGAGAACATAAAATTAAACGGTGTTGAAGGTAGAGTGATACCGATACTTGGAAACTCCATGTTTGTAACGCCAGAGAGAGTTGCGGACAGAGTTGTGATGGGGCATATTAACTGCCATGAGTTTCTCCCTGTAGCGGTAAGGGCTTTAAGGGATAGGGGATGGATACACTACCACGAATCTGTACCTGAAGCTGTTCTGGAGAGGCCTATAAGAAGAATTATTTCAGCGGTCAGGGAGGAAGGTAAAAGAATAAAAATAAACTGCGTAAGGAAAGTAAAAAACTATTCCCCCGGAGTCATCCACGTCGTTATCGATGCATACATATACTAATTATCTAATATTCATTTATTCATTTGAATTTTATCAATAATAAAATTATAATTATTATAAATTATTAAATATACTTTTTAACAAGGTCAACAATAAATTTTGCAAGTCTGATTTCATCTTTTTTATCTCTCATAACTATGTCCGTCTCTACGTACTTGTAGTTACATCTATCCCCACTATGAACAACAATTAGATCTAAGAAATCCGAATAGCAGTCAGCTACTCCATCCGCCGAAACTTCAAAACCTTTTGCTTTCATCAGCTTTGCTGCTGGACCGCTTACAGGCTTTTTACCGATTATAGGTGATACTGCAACTACGAACTTCTTTTTTAGCATTCTTTTTATACCTTTCACACTTATTATTGGCATTATACTTGTTATTGGATTGCTCGGACCCACAACTATAGCATCGCTCGTTTCCATAGCCCTGAAAACGTCATCTGTTGCAACAGCTTTCCCGATACCCTTGAATACGATGTCTTCAACATCCAATTTACCCTTCTTCAAAACCCAGAATTCCTGAAAATGCATCATTCCATCAGATGTTTTAATATATGTTTGGACATTTTCTTCACATGCAGGCAATATTTCAGCTTTAATATTAAAAGCGTTCTTTACAATTCTTGTTGCTTGAGTTAGCGTATATCCCTTCCTTAGCAACTCACTTCTTGCGATATGTACAGC
>QNXS01000095.1 GCA_003978865.1 Archaeoglobus sp.
ACTGTTGAAACTGACTACATTGATGACCCGAACAGACCGGGAGCTGTTTTAGGTCCAAAAACAGTGCCGAAAAAAGTAAAAGAGCTGTTAAAAATGGGTTACAGTGAAGATTTTGTGATGAAAATATGTAAAGATAATATAGAGAAAATATATGATATAGATATGGATTAAGTCTGGCTATACATTAAAATCTTAGGATTATTCACTCTGAGACTTTTTTTTGTATCTCTTTATATACTCTCATAAGATCGTTATACTCATGCAGAAAGTTATAAATAATCTTATCATTATAATAATTCACAACGAGAAAAATTGGAGGTGTGTCAGTTGTGATAAGAAGGTTGTTGTTTCCTGTAGATTTTTCAATGGTTAGTGAACATGCAATGGGAAACTGTATTCCAAAGTTTTTCAGCACAGGTGTTGCGGAGGAGCTCGTGCTAATTCATGTAGTAGATACAACTGCTTTACCGGATATAATGGATGAATATAGAAGAGAAGTTAAAGAAAAACTCGAGAATGTCGCCAGCGAATTTAAAGATATGGGTATAAACGTTATTGATACGGTAGTCAGAATTGGAACTCCATCACTCGAGATAGCTCGTGTAGCGGATGAGAAAAATGTTGATTTGATATACATGCCATCCAAAGGTGAAAACTTGCTGAGACACGCTATTATAGGTACTACTGCGTCCAACGTTGCAAGAGTTGCAAGAAAACCTGTTCTATTCGTAAAGTATGAATGGGATAAGGCTAAGAGGAGCGTCAAGTGTTTTTGGGATGCAAGAAGGGTTTTTGATAGACCGTTAATAGCCCTTGGTCTTGGAACGTGCTCCGGACACATTATTGATACTGTAAAGTCTCTCTTCGAAGATTATGTAAGAGAAGCTACACTCTTTCACGTTGTGGATTACGGTAAACATGATGAGTTAGAAAATAACGTTAAGAAAGCAACAGAACAGTTAGAGTGTTACTCAAAACAACTCAAATTTGTGTGTGATGTGGAAGTTGTTGCAGGGATAGCATCGGATGAGATAATACAGGAATCTGTAGTTAGAGGTTCAACACTAATTGTTCTTGGAAAGAAGAGCAGAAGTAGAATTAAAGAGCTTTTGATGGGAAGTACAGCCGAGTCTGTTGTACGAAATTCTGTTCTGCCAGTAATGCTCGTTCCGTGCCATTAAATTTTGTTTTTTAATTTTTGTTCTCTATCATTCTTTCTTTTTCCATGAGTTTTGCTACATGTATGCTTACTTCATACATAAAAATAACAGCTGCAAGCACGATTAGCTGACTAATACCAGTAAAGTCAAGTGTTACATTGGTAGCAAGCAAAAAAACAGCAATATAAACGATAATCCTTTTTTCTTTAAGCCATTTTGCATTTACCAATCCGAGTCTTGCTGCTACGGCTGAAAGAGCCGGAATCTGGAAAGCTAAACCAAAAACAAGTGCAACTTTGAAAACACCGTAAAGAGTTTTTTTTACTGAAAGAAATGGTTTCGCTCCTAAATACCCTCTGACAAAAAGCCCGTATACTCTTGGCAAAATTATAAAAAGCGCCAAAGAAACTCCTACGAGAAATAAAACATAGGAAAAAGGAAGAAAAATTCTAAGAAATTTTCTTTCATGTTCGTATAGTCCCGGTTTGGCAAAGAGATAGATCTCATAAATTATATACGGATATAACACAACAAAAGCCACAGCAAGTGAAATTGCCAACCTTGCCATAATCCATTCAGTTGGTGAAAAGGCAACCATTGCTATATCAGTATGAAACAGGTGTTTCCACAACATCCCTATAAGTTTGTCTGAGAAGTTGAATACAACTACAAGCCCCGCAACAAGTGCAATTACTATCCTCACAAGCCTGCTTCTAAGTTCTGCTATGTGTTCCGTTAGCTCCATATCCACGTCATCTGGAGGTCCAAACTTCCCATCCACAAGCACTAAGTGGTTTCAGGAAACTTAATTCTTTTCTGCTTTTTACCATCAACAGGTAAAATTTAAGTAACCTCTTCTCGCCAACCAGCCTCATGAAGCTTTTACTGATTCATGCTAATTATATGGAGTACGAAGTGAAAAAAGCAACAAAAATTGCTGAAAAAATAGATGAAGATCAAAAATCGAAATCGATCGAAGAGCCTCTCGTAGTTTTTACAGCGGTTGAAAAGGGCGATGATGAGGATGTTGTAGATAAAGCCGTCAAAGAAATTAGAGATACTGCTGAAAAAGTTGGAGCTAAAAGAGTTGTAATTTATCCCTACGCACATCTCTCCTCGAATCTCTCTTCACCAGACTTAGCTGTAAAGTTGCTTAAATTAATGGAAGCCAAGCTATTAGATTTTGAAGTTTACAGAGCACCATTTGGCTGGTACAAAGCATTCAGGATATCTTGCAAAGGTCACCCCCTCAGTGAGTTATCGAGAGAAATTAAATCCGACAAAGAATCTGCTAAGGAAGATAAAGAGCTAACTCAGGCTTTGAAAGACGAAGAAAAAGTGAAAAGCTTCTGGTATATACTACATGCAGGAAAACTATATAACATAAATGAGTTTGACTTTTCAGAATATCCTAAGTTGAAGAAATTTGCCGATTATGAGATGTCAAAAAGGAGAGCCGTTGATAGAACTCCACCACACGTTGAGTTGATGAGAAGATTGCAAATAGCAGATTACGAAGATGCAAGTGATAGCGGACACATGCGGTACTATCCAAAGGGTAGGCTTATTAAGTCGTTGCTTGAGGATTTTGTTACAAGAAAATGTATCGAATACGGTGCAATGGAGGTTGAAACACCAATAATGTACAGCAGAGAACACCCTACATTAAGGAGATACCTTGAAAGATTTCCAGCAAGGCAGTACATAATTAAGGGAGACAAGAGAGAGTTTTTCCTTAGATTTGCAGCATGTTTTGGTCAGTTTCTTATGTGCAGTGATGCTGTTATAACCTACAAAAATCTCCCGCTCAAGATATACGAGCTAACAAGATACTCTTTTAGAAAAGAGCAGAGGGGGGAACTTGTTGGTTTGAGGAGATTGAGAGCATTTACAATGCCCGATATGCACACTTTAACTAAGGATATGGAACAAGCAAAGAACGAGTTCATAAACCAGTACAGACTTAGTGTGGAAACGTTGAGAGCCATAGGGCTAAATCCCGAAGACTACGAAGTAGCAATAAGGATCACAAGAGATTTTTATGAGGAAAATAGAGAATTTATAAATTCAATTTCAAATATACTTGGAAAGCCAATTCTAATAGAGATGTGGGACAGAAGGTTCTTCTACTTTGTCCTGAAGTTCGAATTTAACTTTGTTGATGCACTTGACAAAGCTTCTGCACTATCCACAGTTCAGATAGATGTTGAGAACGCCGAGAGGTACGATATAAGCTACGTGGGAGAAGACGGAAAAAAGAGAAGACCTTACATTCTTCACTGTTCTGCGAGTGGTGCAATAGAAAGATGCATTTATGCTCTGCTTGAGAAAGCCCATATAGACATGGAAAACGGAAAACTTCCAATGCTACCAGTTTGGCTCTCCCCAGTTCAAGTTAGAATAATACCCGTATCTGAAAAGTTTCTCGGTTATGCTGTAAACATCGCAGAGAGAATGAATGCTTCCTTAATTCGAGTAGATGTTGATGATAGAGATGAAACACTTGGCAAAAAAATAAGAGACGCTTCTACTGAGTGGATTCCATACATTGCGGTTGTTGGTGAAAAGGAGGTTGAGAAAAGAAAACTTGCGGTTACAATTAGGTCTGAATCCACCCTTAAAAGTCAGAAGAAAACAGAAATGAGTGTTGAAGAGTTGATAGAGAGAATAAGGGTAGAGTGTGGAAATATGCCTTTCAAACCCCTGCCTTTACCCTTAAAACTCTCTGAAAGACCGTCTTTTAGATAGGGGGGAAGTAAAATGAACGAAGATGTTTTAAAAGTTTTAGTGCCATTTTTGCTTGGATGCGTGGCTGGAGTTGTATCTTACTTTGTAGCATTTGGAAACGTGAAAAGGGACCCGATTGGGATAATAGTCCTCGTGATATTTATATATATGAATAAATTTCTGCTACCGAAAGTTGGTGTGAAGAGTGTTGAAACCAAAGACTGGTTAACAATATCAGCAATGGCTCTTGGCAGTTGGTACATGGTATGGACATTTCTCATGAATATATAATTTCTTATTCATATTTTCTTTAGTTTAAAATTTTAAATTTTGAAATATTAATATTAGATACTAAATATATAATTTTAGATTTAGCTAAATTACAAGCCTTCCCGTGGCAACTTCCATGCATTCCTTCAAACTACCAAAAAATGCCTTAACTCCTCTCAATTTTGGTAGATACGTCAAGGCTTTACCGGAATCCACCATTACCTTGCTGAACCTTTCAGTTGCAGGAGAAACAACCATACACGTATCGCAGAAGACCTTTCCTCCTGCTTTCTCTATCTTTTCCACAGCAAGCTTAACTGTACTATTTGTTAAGTTTCTTCTACATGTAAATACCCATACAGGTATTACAAATTTATATCTTGCAAATTCGGCTATTTTCAGTATCTCCATACTACTGGCATGTGGACAGCCAATTGCTACAATATCAGGAACTTCTGTAGGAAAGTTTTCTTCTCTTGCTTCTCTCAGTTCTTCTCTACCTATGGCAACTCTTTCTTCTGGCTTGCTGTAGACGTTCCATTCTGGAGTTTGATTTTCTACGTGAAACATTGTTTTTCCCCCGGTCGCCGCCATAGCCGCTCCCATAGCCTTCATTTCACTTTCTTCAAGCTTTTTTTTAGAGACTATATACGGGAGATTGCACTCAAGCCTTCCAATTTCACAGCCTGCAATTGCAGCGTCTCCCTCTGAAAGATCTATCTTTACTCTAATATCCGGAACCCTATTTTCTTTCAGATGCATTCCGTATTCCGGTGTAAGACCAGTTACCGCTGAGGCTATTGCAGTAATACCACTTTCTCTGTTCGTTCTTGCACCAAGAATTGAGTTTGCGTACACAACAGCATTGCTTTCAGCCCAAGCCAAAGTATCTCCATAGCCAACTTCATTAAAGTAGTAGGGTGTACAACACATTTCAAGTCTTGCACCCATTTTCTTTAAAGCTCTCAGTATTCTCAACTGCTTGTGATAGAACTCCTCATCGATATTCATTTCTTTCCATCTACGCAAATCCATTCCAGCCGGATTTACAGTTGCGCTAATTCTGAACTTTACAATCTTGCTGAGGTTCTCAATCCACTCCAGTCCGGCTTCACCTATATTTTGATATGAGATTCCTGAGATGTGTACAGAGTGCACTTTCACCATTCTCTTAGCATCGAAGACTCTCCCCACAGATAAAAGAAGTTTCATGCATACATCGCATCCCGGTTTGTTCAGGAGTTCTTCCTCCTCTCTTGTCAGATACATGACACAACCCTCTCAAAATCATCCTTTCTACTAATGTCCTTTGTTGCATCAAAACCGACCTTGGTCGTTGTGCCTCCAATTGAGGAAGGGTCTAAAGAGCTACCTCTCGCACCCTTAATAATTACAATATCCCTGTCTCCCTGAAGTCTTGTAGCTATAGCATATTCAACTTCAAGGGGGTTAAATATATCTATATCATCATCTACAACGACTACATGCTTTAAACTGTGGTGAGCTGCAAAAGCGGCCATTATTGCATTTTTCCCGTCACCCTCACTGTGCTTTTCTATTTGAACGAAAGCATGAAAGTATCGCAAACCTCCTTCACTCATTACTACGTTTTTAGCCTTACATACATTTGAAACACTTTTATATATAAGCGGCTCGTAGGGTATCCCCATCAGAACTTGATGTTCAGAACTTGCGGGAGTTATAGAATAGTATATAGGGTCATCAACACTCCACACTTCATCTATTTCTATAACCGGTTGTTCTCTTATCGAGTCATAAGTTCCAGTTAAATCAACGAAAGGCCCTTCCTCAGCAAGATCAGCTGTAATTCTGCCAAACAGAACGATTTCTGCGGGAGGTATTAATAACTTTTCATCGTACCATGCTCTGTAAAGCCTGAGATTTCTTAACAGTGCTTTGGCATAGTGGAATTCCATACCTTCAGGTACTCTGGTTGCGGAGGCAAATAAAACAAGAGGGTGTACCCCTATAGCTACAGCAATTTTTAGATCTCTTCCGCTTCTTACAGCTTTCTCCCATAAAAGATAAGTGTGTCTTGGTTTAACCAATCTTGCAACAAGTCTTCTTTTGTCAATTAGCATCATCCTATGTATGCATGCGTTGCAGTGCTCGTTAAATGGAGCGATTACAACTCCAGCAGTTATATATCTACCGCCATCTTTCGGGTAGTATTTTAAAATCGGTAACTCTTCAAGCGTAATTTTTCTCTCCCTGAATCCAACTTCCTCCAACTTACCAAAATCAAGTATGTCTAAATCTTTAACCATTTTTACAGATGCAAGATAGGGAGTTAAATTTTCCCTACTAACACCAAGATACCTACAAAGTCTATCTCTTGTAGAAATAAAATTTTTTGCAACTCTCTTTCCCTCAACATTCAAAATTAAGGGTGTTCTCTCATAGCCACACTCTTTTATAAACCGAACTACTTCATCGTGCCTTAGCTCATCTTCTACAACAACGACATCCTTGGGAATTACTTTGGATATCATACAACGTGCTATACTACCTGCCAATTATGATTTTCTTTTTGTCCATTTTGCTGTCCACTTGCAAAGCTATCTATAGTACACGACTTTTCTACCAACCCTCTTCTTTTTCAGGAATCCCAATCTTACAAGAGAACTGAGGTAATGACTCTCCATAGGTCTACTCCTCCCAGTGATTTTTGACACGTCCTCTGCTGTCCCTTCTCCTATTTTTATCATTGCCATCGCAGTTATTCTTAAGTTATCGGGTAGCTCAAGAAGTTTAAAAGGATCGGATATTTCCTTCATCTTATCATTTTTCTGGATGTTGCTCTCGATGTTTTCAAGCCTCTTCTCAATCCTTAGAAGAGCATCTTTTATGCTTCTTAGTATTTCGATCTCACACTCGTTCATCGGTTTTATTTGCCTCACACTACATAAATAATTTATCAGATAATCACATCTGTTTAGCTATTTTAGCACCGTTAATTTAAAATACTCTAAGCACTACGGGCTGAAAGTTCTGTGAAACTGCCGTAGGAGGCGTAAGCCGTAGACTACGGAGGGGTAGTATGTTGGTAGAAAAAGAAAAGCTTATAGACGCTGTAAGAAAGGCAGTTGAAGAAGCTAAACCAAGAAGGTTCGTTGAAACGGTGGAAATAGCGGTAAACTTAAAGAATGTTGATATGAAGAAACCTGAAAACAGGATAGACACGGTTGTAACGCTACCACATGGGACAGGAAAACCAAGGAAAGTTGCTGTATTTGCAAGGGGTGACACAGCATTAAAAGCAAAAGAGGCTGGAGCTTATATAATATCTCCAGAAGATATAGATGAACTCGCGAAGAACAAGAGAAAAGCAAAGAAGATTGCAAAGGAGTACGACTTCTTTATTGCAGAAGCACCTCTAATGCCCGATATAGGTAAGAAGCTTGGACCTATACTTGGACCGAGAGGTAAAATGCCACTACCAATACCTCCAGCTTCAGACCCAACTCCACATATTGAAAGACTTAAGAAGTCAGTAAAGATAAGAACAAGAGATAAAGTAACGTTCCATGCACCAGTGGGCAATAGGAAAATGGACCCAAGCAAGATAGCAGATAATGCTTTAGAGGTGCTTAAAGTGGTTGAGAACAAGTACGAGAGCCAGCAAAACATCAAATCTGTGTACGTAAAAACCACAATGGGTCCTGCAGTAAGGGTTATGTGAGGTGAAACGTATGGCAGCTGTAAAAGGCAATCCCAAACCTTGGAAACTCCAAGCTGTTGAAGAAATCAGAAGACTTTTCACGACTTATCCCGTTTTTGCTCTGGTAAGTTTCAGAGGTGTTACTTCAGGTCAGATGCAGAAGATAAGAAGAGAATTCAGAGACTTCGCGGCAATAAAAGTGATAAAAAACTCTCTTATAGAGAAAGCAGTAAAGTCGCTTGGGGGAGACTACGAAAAAGTGCTTGATTTTCTTGGTGATCAAGTAGCCATAGTTGCCACAAACCTAAATCCGTTCAAACTTTACAAAAAACTTGAAGAAACCAAAGTGCCATCACCTTTAAAACCGGGACAGATTTCTCCAGTTGATGTTGTTGTGGAGAAAGGACCGACTTCTTTTCCGCCGGGTCCAATTATCGGTGATTTACAGGCTGGAGGAATCCCTGCAGCAATTGAAAAGGGCAAGATAGTAATAAAAGATACTGTAACATTAGTAAAAGCTGGAGAACCCGTAAAACCAGAAGTGGCAAGAGCTTTAGAGTTGCTTGAGATAAAACCAGTCAAACTCGGTTTGGATACCAGAATTGTTTATGAAAACGGAATAATTTTCACACCGGATATGCTTGCTATAGATACTGAGAAACTAACAGAAAATTTCGCAGATGCATACAGAAACGCAATAAATCTTGCAGTTAACGTAGCATACGTTACTCCTGAAACGGCAGAAATTCTAATAGCAAAGGCAGTGATTGATGCAAGGAACTTAGCCATCAATGCCGCTATATTTGAGAAAGACGTAATAGAGGATATAATAGCAAAAGCTCATACAGATATGCTTGCCTTGGCATCTTGCTTGAGTGATGATGCACTTGACGATGAGTTGAAGTCTATGGTACGCACAACTGTAACTGTGAGTGAAGAGAGAAAAGAAGAGGAAGAAAAAGAGGAGACAAAAGAGGAAGAAGAGGAGGAAGAAGAAAAAGAGGAAGAAGCTATAGAGGGGCTTGGAGCACTCTTTGGCTAAATTTAACCTTAACACTCATTAAAAAATAATAAAGGAGGTTGGATGTATGGAATATGTATATGCTGCACTCCTGTTGCATGCTGCTGGTAAAGAAATAAATGAAGAAAACCTGAAAACAATCCTTGAAGCTGCCGGAATTGAAGTGAATGAAGCCAGAGTAAAGGCTCTTGTAGCAGCTCTGGAAGATGTAAATATAGATGAAGCTATATCAAAGGCTGCAATAGTGCCTGCCGCAACAGCTCCAGCAGCTCCGGTTCCAGCAGCAGAATCCGCTGAAGAAAAAGAGGAGACAAAAGAGGAAGAAGAGGAGGAAGAAGAAAAAGAGGAAGAAGCTATAGAGGGGCTTGGAGCACTCTTTGGCTAAACATTTATTTTACTTATTTTATTTTTTTATAAAATTTTTTAAGTTATCAATTCTCAAACGATCAAGAAAAATTTAAATATTCTAAATAATTTCTTAGAATATGAGTGGCAGACCTATTGGAGTGACGATTTTGTCAATATTATCACTAATAGCCGGAATATCCGATGTTATATTGGGGGCAGTATTCCTTGTTTTTGGACAGTCTCTCAACCAGCTTTTTATTACTAAGAAT
>QNXS01000029.1 GCA_003978865.1 Archaeoglobus sp.
GGAATCTGATTTCCTGTACCGCTTATATTGTACCACCAGTGTTGCCCGGCGAAAAGTGAGACTGTCTGTGGCATTACAGCCATTCCGACAGCAACAAGCGCTATTGCGAGCAACACAAGTTTTCCACCATTCATATTCTCATCTCCCAAATTCAGCCTACCTAACTCCAACTATGTTGGAACTCATTATTTAAATTTTCTCTTTCCTAAAAATGGTGATAAGTACGATGTAGCTATATGTTTGGTTGTGATTAAAATTTAAGCTCCATAAAGGCATTTTTCAGCATCACAGCATCGACCTCAAGATTTGGACTCTCACATATCAGTATTCCATCAACCTTTACATCCTTTATAGCCATTAAAAGTTCCCTCCAGTTCATGTCCGACTCCTCAAGGTTCAGATGTTCCCTTTCCCCCCTCATTCCATATTCTATTCCGCTGAGGTGGATGTGCACTGACCTTAAAGCTCTCCTTCCAAGTTTTACTTCAACTTTCTCAAAAATTTCGCAGAATTCATCGTAGCTATTATACCTTCTGTACCTTGCGTGTATGTGGGCAAAGTCGATGCATGGTTTCACGTCGTAACCTATCTCAACAAATTCAGCTGACAGGTTAAGAAGTTCATCAAGCTCTCCAAATTGAGTGGGTTTACCAGTAGTTTCAGGTCTAAGTTTCGCATCAATTCCATCCTTTTCAAGCATGTCAAGAGTTCTTTCAATTCCAGCTTTAACTCTCTCATAAGCCTTCTGCTTGGAAGACTTTAGGTAGTACCCAGGATGAAATACAACGCCTTTGGAGTCAAAGAAGCTGCCTATTCTTGCAGAATCATAGAGTCTCCTAACGCTCGCTTCAAACTTATCGTCTGAATTTAGATTTATATAGTATGGAGCATGGACTGTTAAAGTGACGTTGAGAGATTTTGCAAGCATACCTACTTCCTTTGCCTTTTCTTCTTTCATCCTGACTCCTCTAACAAACTGAACCTCCATTGCATCGAGTCCAAGCTTTTTGATTGCCTTAACTCCATCTAAGGTACTTCTGCTCCTCGATGAATGGGGAACTCCGGCAACGCCAAAAAGCATGATTGATAACTCAACGTCAAAATATTTAAATTAGTTCACAAAAGCAAGGAAAAAGGTGGTGATTATGAAGCAGCAGGCAGAGGTTAGACAACTCAAAGAAGGTGGTTACGTTGTCATAGATGACGAACCATGCGAAATAGTAAGTATGTCAGTTAGTAAACCCGGAAAACATGGTGCTGCAAAGGCAAGAATAGATGCAATAGGTATATTCGATGGCCAGAAAAGAAGCATAGTTCAGCCTGTTACAGCAAAAATATACATTCCAATAGTCGAGAGAAAAAGAGCTCAGGTAATATCAGTTACCGGCAACATCGCCCAGCTAATGGATCTTACAACTTATGAGACTTTTGAACTTACAGTTCCAGAAGGAATCGAACTTGAAGCGGGGAATGAAGTGTTCTACATTGAATCGATGGGAAAAAGAAAAATAGAAAAAGTTACAGGATAAATATGCATATAGATTCTTTTTTTGCTTGTTCTGACTCCATAGAAAAATCTGAGTACGTGCTATTTGGCATACCCTACGACGCAACACAGTCATTCAAACCCGGTTCCCGCTTTGCTCCCACTGCAATAAGAGAAGCAAGCTGGAACTTTGAGGAATTTTCTGTATTTTTCAGAAGAAATGCAAAACCTGTTTTTGATGCAGGAAATATCCGCACCGATGGAAGCTTTCAAGAGCTAATGATGGACGTTGATGAATTCATGAAAAGGATAAAAGATAAAATACCCATAATGCTCGGAGGAGAGCACACGACAACATACCTCGTATCAAGAAATTTCGACAGTGATATACCATTCGTAATATTTGATGCCCACTTCGATATGAGAAGTGAGTTTGATGGCAATATGTACAATCACGCCTGCACTGTCAGAAGAATAATGGAGAAGCATGAAGTGGTTTTGATAGGCGTGAGGAGCTGCACAAAAGAGGAGTTGGAATTTGCCGAGAGTGAAGGTGTAAAGTACTATACTTCCTTCGAATGTATAAAGAGGTGGGACGAAATTACAAGAGAATTAGAAAAAAATCTTCCAGAAAAAATATATCTCTCGATAGATATGGACGCTTTCGATCCAGCGTACGCACCGGGCGTGTCAACTCCAGAACCTTTTGGGATTGAACCCACTACTTTCCTCGATTTTGTCTCCAAGTTTGGTTCCTTAGTATGCGGGATGGATGTTGTTGAGGTTATCCCAGATGCCGAAAGAATTACGCCATTACTCGCCGCAAAATTCATTATAGAGTTTTTATGTAGCTCTCCCTGAAGATGCACGTTTTTCTTTTCCCACTTAAGCACTCTTCAAAGTAGATGCAACTTTCGCAGAACTCCGGAATTTTACTGCTTTCCGCCTGTAACATTTATTCACCGCCAAAGCTTTGAAGTACTGGTAAGTTTTAGTTATAAATAATTTGCTAAAATATGTCTTGGATTGATGAACCAATCAATGCAAAAACTTAAATATCAATGCATTAACCCACAATTAGAGCATAATCCCATTAGAGAGGTTTAAACCCATAAGAGGTGTACCTACATGATACTGCTGGTTGACAACAGAGATTCGTTCGTCTGGAATTTAGCAGAATACGCCTCCATGTTTGATAAAGTAGAAGTAGTTCCAAACAGCATAAAGCTTTCAGAAATAAAGAAAATCGATCCAGATGGTATAATAATCTCTCCCGGACCCGGTTCACCTGAAAATAGAAGAGATGTCGGAAACAGCCCAGAAATAGTTCTGGAAATGGACGTCCCCATACTGGGTGTTTGTTTAGGACACCAGATAATAGGGCATGTATTTGGAGGAGAAGTCAAGAGAGTGAAACCCCTGCACGGAAAATCATCTACAATTAAACATGACGGGAAAACAATATTTTCAGGTGTAAAAAATCCTATGAAAGCAGGAAGATATCATTCTCTTGCTGTTATCAAGATTCCAAGAGGATTTGAAGTTTCAGCGATATCTCAAGATGATGGAGTTGTGATGGGAATGAGACATAGAAAAAGACAGATAGAAGGCGTACAGTTTCATCCAGAAAGTGTTCTGACAGAGTTCGAGAGCGGAGACGGACTAAAAATAATTAGAAACTTTGTAGAACTATGCAGAGGTAGACTTTGATTCCTCAGCAAGGTGAAGATGATGTTTATAAAGTTCATAAAGATATGTGGAATTAGAAACACAGAAGATTTGAAACTCGTTGAAAGGTATGCAGATGCTACCGGTGTTGTAGTTGAATGCAAATCAAAACGTCGTATAAATCTTGAAGAAGCAAAAAACCTCGTAGAACTTGCAGAAATTCCAGTTTTTGTCGTTTCAACCTTAAGCGATTTTAATAGCTGGAGCAGAGTTATAGAAGCTACCAACGCTAATTTTATCCAAATCCACACAGATTTAATAAAACCGGAGAGTGTTGAAAAGATAAAGTCGGAATTTGGAGTGTTTATCATGAAGGCATTCAGAGTTCCAAAAACAAGCAGAAATCCTGCCGAAGATGCAGAAGATGTCATTGAAAGAATTGAGCAATTCGAAATTGACAGAATTTTGCTTGATACTGGCAGAGGATCAGGCTTGACTCATGATCACAGAGTGAGCAAACTGATTGCAGATAAGTTTGATGTCGTGCTTGCTGGTGGACTAAACCCAGAAAATTTAGCTGAAATTATTGAGTTTGTCAAGCCATTCGGTGTGGATGTTTCAAGTGGTGTTGAGAAGAACGGAAAAAAAGATGAGAATTTAATTAAAGAGTTTGTAAGTAGAGTAAAATTACTGAACAAAGTAAAAAATAAAAAAGTAAAATAAGTAAGGTGATCTCATGAAATTTGGAGAATTTGGCGGGCAATTTGTACCAGAAGTTCTCATCCCTCCTCTAAGAGAGCTCGAAAGAGCTTACAAAAGTATGAAGGAGGATGAAAACTTCAGGAAAGAACTGGATTACTACATGAGAGTTTATGCAGGAAGACCGACACCCCTGTACTTTGCCAAAAACCTGACAGAGTACGCCGGTGGAGCAAAGATATACCTAAAAAGAGAGGATCTGTTGCACAGCGGTGCACACAAGATAAACAATACAATAGGTCAGGCTTTACTTGCAAAGTTTATGAATAAAGAAAGATTGATAGCAGAAACTGGAGCTGGACAACATGGAGTGGCCACAGCAATAGCTGGAGCACTCTTTGGATTGAAAACGGAAATTTATATGGGAAGTGAAGATGTTGAAAGACAGAAACCGAACGTTTTCAGGATGAAGTTGCTCGGAGCAGAAGTTATACCCGTAGAAAGTGGAAGCAGGACGTTAAAAGATGCTATAAACGAGGCTCTAAGAGACTGGGTTGCAACTTTTGAATACACACACTACTTAATAGGGTCCGTTGTTGGGCCTCATCCGTATCCGGAGATGGTAAGAGATTTCCAGTCTGTTATAGGCAAAGAGACTAAGATTCAGATAATGGAAGTTGAGGAAAGACTGCCAGACTGTCTTGTTGCGTGTGTTGGCGGTGGAAGTAATGCCATGGGCTTGTTTTATCCCTTTTTAAATAATAAATCCGTCAAGTTTGTGGGTGTTGAAGCTGCTGGAAGAGGTATCGAAACCGGAAAACACTCGGCTTCTCTATGTGCTGGAAAGAAAGGTGTTCTGCATGGAATGCTCTCTTACTTTCTGCAGGATGAAGATGGGCAGATACTGACAACTCACAGCGTTGCAGCAGGACTTGACTATCCGGGAGTTGGCCCAGAACATGCATGGATGATGGAAACCGGAAGAGCTGAATACGTAGCTGTAACTGATGAAGAAGCACTGAAAGCGTTCTCCATACTATCAAAACTTGAAGGAATAATTCCTGCTCTTGAGTCAGCTCATGCAGTGAGCTATGCAATAAAGTTAGCTAAGGAAATGAGTAGAGATGAGATAATTGTAGTAAATCTATCCGGAAGAGGAGACAAAGACTTAGAAATAGTCATGAAGTTGCTTTCATAGGGGGTGTTATTTTTGACTGTAACGTATCCTGAAACTCCATGGCTTGTTACATTTTTAACAGCTGGAGATCCTAATCCAAAGTTGACTTTAGAGTACATGCTTATTCTCGAGAAATACTCGGATATAATAGAACTTGGAGTACCATTCAGTGATCCAATGGCTGATGGGCCTACAATACAGAAAGCAAACGTTAGAAGTTTGAAGGCTGGGACAAAGATAAGGGATGTATTTAATATCGTGAAGGAATTCAGAGAGCATTCGAAAAAACCAGTGATTCTTATGACATACTATAATCCCGTTTATGCAAGGGGGATTGAAAACTTTGTGAGAGAAGCAAGCGAGTGCGGAATTACAGGAATGATCGTAGTCGATCTACCACTGGAGGAGAGCGAAGAATATCTCAAAGCATGTGAAAAGGCAGGAATGGATACTGTATTCCTTGCCGCTCCAAATACGCCCGATGATAGATTAAGAATGATAGACGAAGCAAGTTCAGCCTTTGTTTACTTGGTATCACTATTTGGCACAACCGGTGCAAGAGACAATATACCAGATACTGCATTCAAGTTAATTGGCAAAGCCAAGAAAGTTTGCAGAAAGCCTGTTTGTGTGGGATTTGGCGTGTCCAAGAAGGAGCACGTTAAATCACTCGTTGATGCTGGAGCGGACGGTGTTGTTGTTGGTTCCGCAATAGTCAAACTCATAGAGGAGTTTGGAAATGACGCACATCAGAGGATTGATAGTTTTGTTTCCGAACTACGGAAAGGTTTATCTAATAAATAATTTTTTAGATAAGCTACCATTACAATCCTCAGGATATACAACCTCTGTATTAAATACGGGAAACTCCTTTGAGTAGTATAGATGTGTTCTGCATCTGCAATCAGAACAGCCAAAACCGTCAATTCCACTGTAGTTTGACATAAAACTGGATAAGCTACATTCCTCATTTTCAAACAAATATGCACACAAAGTTTCTGCATGTTTTGCGGTAGTCAAATAGTCTATGTGCCACCTCAGCTTTTTCTTCTTTCTGAAGTGTCTACAAATCCTTGATATTCCGGTTTTGGCACTACCAATGTACATGTAGTATCCACTTTTGAATTCAATAATTCCAAGAGCTCCAACCTTTGTGCAAAATTTTTCTCTAACCCTAATTACAAGTATGTAGGATACCATTACCCGACACTCACATTGAGTTTGTAGGAAGTTAGTATCATTTCGGAAAAGTGAATTGTAACATAAACGTTACTCCCGTTCAGCTCTGTTTGCATAGATGCAACATTTTTTTGATTGTTTTTTAAGCAGTTAAAGTAATTATACCATGCTCTCGCAAATTCCGATACTATTTTTAACCTTATATAACCGGGACCAAAGATTTTTACACTCGATGAATTGAATCTAACAAGAATTCGTGCAAAACTGTTTCCACCAATAGAACCACTGCCGTTTATGAACGTTAAAGCCATAAAAAATACTGTCTGGTTATTTATAATTTTTTTATATAGGAATATTCTTGGTGATGAAACAATACTTGGCATTCCATGACTGCTTAGCCATACTCCACCATTTTCAAATGCTATTTTGTAATCCCCGTACGAGTATACCACTGCACCGGAGTAACCGGAGTAATTGTAAACGGGAACTGTACTAGTGGTATTGTACACCGATATGCTAATTTTACATCCTCTTGTAACCGATATGCTCCCCTCGTTCAACATTATTCTTATAGAGCGTTCGGATGTACCGGAATAAGCAACGTAGTTTATCATGTTCTGTATCTTTTCAAATCCCTGTGCCATACTCCCGTACTTTACCTTCTCCCTTGTTTGATTTACCATAGAATATGTATGTATAAATATTATAGACAAGATGAGTATAACAATTCCGAGTATTAAGGTATATCCAAGCACACTTGAAACAGCCTTATTGCTTTCAGGTTTTTTTCTTTTCATGAAGCTCACCACACATCAATATATTAAAATGTCTATTCTATGAACAACTATAGTAACACTACCACTCGTTTCAGCAGTTACAATATTTCCACTTGATGTAGCAGTAAATCCTTCCTTACTAAAATAATTTTTCCATACCTGTGGAAAATTTGTTTTAATTACAAGTTTTATAGTTCCAGAATACGTGCGTACTTCTGTTGAATTATACTGCAAAAAGATGTTTGCTATCCCATAACCTCCAACGGAACCACTACCAATTAGAACAGGTATATCCACAACAATTCTGTTTCCAAAAACCTTAATCTTGGGGGGATAGATCATCCATTCTTTGTTTCCGTACTTCTCCAGAACACCTCCAAGTTCCAGAGCAATCATCCTGTTCCCTGAAGTATAAAGAATTTCTCCCGGATTCACTGGCAGGTCAATACTCTTCCCGTTAACGTAGACCCACACTGAACAAGTATTGGAAACGTTCAGCTCTCCACCAGATGGTGGAAATTTCAGAACTGCAGATGGTTCAACATCTGTCGAAACAACATCCATCTTTTCCTTTGTAAACACCATCGAGGAAACTACGTTTCTGATTTTAACATTCTCCTGTCCGGAAATTATAACTGGATAACCGTAGGATAGCATCACTGAGATTGTGATAGCTATTATCACCAAGATTAGTAGATTTCCAAAAACTTCCGAAACAGCTTTGGATTTCAAGATGCATTACCCCCTACTTAAGCTCAAAACTCGCAGATTTTGTTGCACTCACGTTAAGTTCTCTCACAGGAAGTGGAACTGTTACCGTTTTAGATTTAACAACATCGTAGTACGTGAGATTTGAAACATTTGCCACATCTGTCAATACAACGCCAGTCCGTGTGGTTGTTATGGTTATACTTCCAAACCAGCTCTGGTTAATTCTTACAACCGGAATCACCCAAGATATCACAGTTCCATTTTTTGTTTTTGTTACATTTGCAGTTCCGCTAACGGACAATACACTTACATCGGGAGGTACAACATCAGTAACTGTAACGTTCTCTGCAACCTTAGTTAGCACATCTTTTGCTATGGATTTATATATATCCTCCAGCTCCTGAGTGTTTGCTGCAAAGTAAAACTTTCCTCCCGTAATCTCCGCAATCTGCTGCAAAAGTGTTACATTTGCGTCTGAACCATAACCTATTGTATAAATAATGTATCCGTCATCCTTCGCAACCTCAGCTTCATACAGTGTATCCAAAATTGCCTGCTTAACGTTGTATTTTCCGTTCAAGTCTATATTTGCATTTCCGTCGGATAGTAGGATTATTACGTTTACTGCTGGACTGTTCTTGCTATCGTTAAATGTGTTCAGCTCATTTATTGCATACTCTATACCCGAAGCCATAGGTGTCCATCCTGAAGCAGTTATGCTATCTATCGAAGTGTTTACAGCATCTGTGTCGTTGGTTGGTGGATTGACGACGTAAGTAGCCTGATAGTTATTGAACTTAACAACACCAACGTAGTCGTACTTCCTCAGGAAGCCGTTAAAAGTTTTTGCCGCAATCTTCACAGCATCTATTTTCGGTATGTACGTTTTGAGATAGTAACTTCCAGTTGTAGATGGAGGAAAGTTCGGAACAACGTAAGCTGTGTATCCGCTTGATGGATAGGATACGTTTATCCAGAACCCTGTTGTGTTCAAAATCCAAGTACCTGAAACATTATCTTCAAGCCACAGATAGAGTGACGATATTGCCTGTGTTGGAATTAACTGTACTCCAAGTTCCGTAGCTTCTGGCGGAACTTTAATTCCATATGTACTGTAAGTTCTGTAGGCTGTTGTTGTATTGCTATAAACAGTTCCGTAAACATCAAACCACCCAAAAGGATAGTAGATACCTTTGTACACGTATATATCCACACTTTCATCGGATTTTGGATTTAAGTCATTTATAGCCAGATACCACGTCCCAGTGTCTGGGTTGGTAATAACATACCC
>QNXS01000052.1 GCA_003978865.1 Archaeoglobus sp.
AATTACAAAAGTTCTTGGTAAGAGTGGTGCAGATATATTTGCAAGAGTAATGGCAATATTCCTTGCAGCTATAGCAGCAGAATACGTGATTCAGGGTATATTTGGAAAGATCCATACTTTTCTCAGAACTGTAAAGCAGTAATTTTTTTTACTTCATTAGCTGGATTCTGGATATACTGGTAGATCGGTTTAGAAAGCTTGATATATCCAAAACTCAGTAAGAATAAATAAAAATGGTAGAAAAATTAAATTCAGCAACATTAAATGTTTGCTAAACTGGAGGTGTTTGTGTGAGCATACTAAGACATACTGAGAGCAAGAGCAGGACGGTAAAAGAAATAAAACTGCCGTACAGAACTATCAGTCTGTGCCCTGAATGTCTTAAAGTTATAAATGCCACTGTATATGAAGAAGATGGTAAGGTCATGATACGGAAAACATGTCCGGAACATGGTGAATTTGTTGATGTTTACTGGGGAGACGTTGAAATGTTTAAAAAAGCTTCTCGCTTTGCCCATGATGGCAAGGGCGTAAAAACCCCAAATACAGAAAATAAAAGAGGATGTCCATTTTCATGTGGTCTATGTCCTGTTCACAAGAGTCATACTGCTCTACTCAACATAGTACTTACAAATAGATGCGATTTAGCTTGCTGGTACTGTTTCTTTTATGCAAGGAAAGCTGGTTACGTTTATGAACCAAGCATAGAGGAAATCGTGAATATTGTCCGAACTGCAAGAGATATGAAACCTGTTGGCTGTAATGCTATTCAACTCACCGGTGGTGAACCAACTTTAAGAGATGATCTGGTTGACATAATAAAAGCAATAAAGAATGAGGGGATAGATCACATACAGTTAAATACAAACGGTATAAAGCTGGCTAACGACCCAACTCTCGCTGTTAAAGTCAAGGAGGCGGGAGTTAATACTGTTTATCTGTCCTTTGATGGTGTTGATGAAAAAACAAATCCAAAAAATATAAAGGAGATTCCAGCAATATTGGATAACTGTAGAAAAGCCGAACTTGGTATTGTTTTTGTCCCAACTGTAATAAGAACTGTGAACGATCACCAGATAGGCGATATAATAAGGTATGCCTTCAGAAACATGGATGTTGTCAGAGGTGTAAACTTCCAGCCGGTAAGCTTGGTAGGAAGCATGCCGAGAAAAGACAGACAGAAATATAGAATAACAATTCCAGACGTTATAAAAAAGATAGAAGAGCAAACAGACGGAGAAATCTCAAGGTGGGATTTCTATCCAGTTCCATCTGTTTCACCCATAACGCACATAGTAGAAGCTATAACCGGACAGCCCCAGTACGAGCTTACAAGCCACTTTGCCTGTGGAATGGCTACTTATGTTTTTAATATTGATGAAAAAATTGTACCCATAACACGTTTTATAGATGTTGAAGGACTCTTCGAGTATCTCGATGAAAAAGCTGAAGATCTTACACACAGCAGAATTAAAACTTTAAAGATGCTGAAAGGTATACTTGATGTAAGAAAGTTTGTTGATAACTCCAAAGCACCAAAGGGCTTTGATGTGAGTAAAATACTGTTCGACGTGCTCGTACTGCATGATTATTCGGCTTTAAGTGAGTTTCATGTAAAAACGCTGTTCATAGGTATGATGCACTTTCAGGATCTGTACAACTATGACATAGAAAGAGTTAAGAGATGCGTTATACACTATGGAACTCCCGATGGAAGAATTATACCGTTCTGCGCTTTCAACGTACTGCCTGAAATTTACAGAGACAAAATACATGCCAGTTTCAGTGTACCGCTGGAGGAGTGGGAGAGAAAAAATAATAGAAAACTTAAAGATGAAATTGTAAGAGTTGTCAGAAAACCAAAAGACTGAGTTAGTCATTCTTAGATGCCATCAAAAATTGTTAGAGATTCCATTCATGGGAGTATAAAAATTCCAGACTGGTGTATTAGAATAGTGGATTCTCCCCAATTTCAAAGACTTAGAAGAATTAAGCAACTTGGCTTTGCTTCTCTTGTTTACCCCGGAGCAAACCACACGAGATTTGAGCACAGTCTTGGAGTGATGCATATAGTTTTGAACCTCGCAGGTAGAATGGATTGCAGTGAGAGAGAACGAAGAGAATACATTGTTGCAGCCCTCATACACGATATCGCTCATGCACCGTTCTCTCATTCAAGCGAGAATTTACTCAGGAAATACCTAAGATTTAGACACGAGAACATAGTGCCGGTTGTAAAGGGGAGTGAGATTGAAGATGTACTGAAAGATGAAGGGTTGCGGTTGAACAAAATTGCAAAGATCATAGAAGGACATAATATAGTGAGCGGAGATATAGATGCAGATAGAATGGATTACTTGGTTAGAGATTCACACTATACGGGTGTTGCGTATGGTGTGTTTGATCTAATGAGATTGATTGAAAGAATAAAGTTCAGGGGAGTTGAACCTATTATAGACGGAAGAGCTTTAAAAGCGGCAGAATCATTGTTGATATCAAGATATATGATGTTTCCAATAGTCTATAACCATCATGTTTGCAGAATTGCTAAGAAGATGTACGAAAAAGCACTGGAGAGATGTGTAGAGGATAGGTTGATAGAACCAAAAGACCTTTTAAAGATGGACGATTACGATATTGTCCACTTCTTGAGAGGAGCTGGCGGGTATCCAGAAGAAATTATGAACAGATTGGATAACAGAAAACTTTTCAAGAGGGCAATTTACGTTAGCAGATCAAGAATCCACGTTGAAAAAATAGATGCCAAAAGAGCTGAAGCTGAACTTGCAGAAGATGCGGGTGTTGATGAAAAAACAGTGATAGTCGATGTACAGGAAGAAGATGAGGCAAAGGAGTTGAGAGCGCTTGTAGAAATAGATGGAGAACTCAGAAAGCTTGAGGAAGTATCTCCTCTGGTCAGGTCTTTGAAGGAAGCAGAAAAAGAGTTAATGATGATTGGTGTTTACACAGTAGAAGAGCAAGTTGAGAAAGTTGCTAAAGCAGCTGTGAGATTTTTCGATATAAGAGAGACGATACAGAAAAGGCTGGACGAAGTTTTACCAATATGGTGATACATGTTTAAGTGTTTAATAAAATTTCATAAAAATTCATAGAAAAGTATTTTCAGAGAGTGTGGTAGGAAAATTAGACAGAGAAAAGTTTAAAACCTGTCTGCTACCCAAACAATTTGGGTGTCAACTCGTCGTGAGGTGAATGTATGAAGTGGAAAATACTGCTACCACTGTTTATAATTTTGCTTGCAACCAGTTCTGCAAGTGCACAGAACGTAAAGACGATCAAGATCGGTGTGCTCTGCGATCTATCCAGCTCTCTATCTACCTACGGACATGACATAAAGGACGCTTTGACTATCGCCCAGAGCACGATAAACAACTATTTCAAATCACACAATGAACCCTATGCTGTTAGCTTTGATTTTGAGGATACACAGGTTAATCCAACAATAGCGCTACAGAAAGTTCAGATGTTGAATTCTAAGGGAATAAGGTTGATAATTGGACCAATGGGTAGTGGAGAAGTTTCAAACATAAGAAACTATGTAACAGAAAACAAAATAATAATAATATCCCCATCTTCAACTGCTGTACCTCGCCTTATAGGATGTACAAAGCCAAGTGATAAGAAATACATATTTAGATTTGTTGCGACTGATGACTTTCAGACAAAGGCAATAGCCAAAGAACTTCAGAGTGCTGGCATAAAGGGTGTTGTAATACTCTACATTGGAAATTCATGGGGAGAAGGGTTGTATCAATGCATAAAACCAAGGCTTAAAAACGAGAGTATAGAGATAAAAGATGTAATTTCCTACGACCAGAATACTGCGGACTTTAGTCCTTATATACAAAAAATGACAAACGATATACAGGATTTAGTGAACAAGTATGGTAACGAACATGTTGCTGTTGTTACGTTCAGCTATGAAGAGGTAGCTAACTTACTTTCACAGATACCCAGCAATTCAATACTGTTCAAAGTTGTATGGTTTGGCTGTGATGGTTGTGCAGAAAGTTCACAGGTAATAAAGGCTGCTGCAGATAAACCAGTGATAAAGGATGTGGGGCTTTACAGCACACTCTTTGAGGCGAGAGGTCCAGCTTTCAAGAAGCTTGTGGAAGAATACAGAAAAATGGGATACAATCACACACCCCAGCAGTACGCCCTCGATGCTTACGATGCTGCTTGGGTTCTTGCTTTGAGCTATGTACAGGTTATGAAAATGAATAACGGCACGTACAATGCAACCCTCATGGCTGATATAATACCACAGGTAACACTAAACTACAGTAAGGGTGTTTACGGTGTTGAACCTGTAACTGGCTTTATTCAGTTAAACAAATGGAATGATAGAGCAAGTGGAAACTATGGAATATACTACGTTACAAAGAATGACACATGGAAAATGGCTGGAAAGTGGTACTACAATAACAACACTGTTGTATGGTTCCATAAGCCCAAGCCACCTGTAATAATCAAACCAACCCATGCCAAGAAGTCACCGGGGTTAGAGGCTTTTGTTGCAATTGTAGCAGTTGTCGTTACAGCTATGTTCAGAAGAAAGTACCGGTAAAACTATGAACACGATAATACTTGAAACAAAAAATCTTATTAAATTTTTTGGAGACGTGCTGGTACTTGATGGAGTGAACATAGGAGTTAAAAGAAATTCAACAACCCTGATAATAGGTCCAAATGGCAGCGGAAAGACAACTTTGATTAACGTAATAACTGGATTCTATCCCGCAACATCAGGCCAGATAATCTTTGAAGGAGAGGACATAACTAAGAAGAGACCGTATCAGATATATGAACTTGGGATAGTTCGAACTTTTCAGATACCACAACCATTAAAGAAGCTGACAGTACTTGAAAACCTGCTAATAGCTCAAAAGCACATAGGAGAGAACGCAATTTCGGCATTGATCTATTCAAAGTGGGAGAAGTTTGAGGAGGAACTTGTAGATAAAGCTTTAAAAATTCTTGAGTTTCTGGAAATAGACCATCTATGGAATGAAAATTCTTATAAGTTAAGTGGCGGTCAGCTCAAGTTACTTGAAGTCGGGAGAGCACTTATGACTGAACCAAAACTGATAATTATGGATGAGCCTATTGCTGGTGTATCTCCTGCCTTGGCTCACGAAATATTGAACAGAATTACCGAGTTAAAGAGAAGGGGAATCACGTTTCTCATAGTAGAGCACAGACTTGACATAGCTTTGAAGTACGTTGACTATGTTTATGCGATGGCAAATGGAAAAGTAATAGCTGAGGGTAGTGGAGAAGAAGTTGTGAACAACCCGCAAGTAGTCGAGGTTTACATTGGAGGCCAGTAGGGTGGAAAGGGTGGAAAAATGAAAGAGGCACTCAAAATTGAAAAACTAAATGCAGGCTACGGTAAACTTCATATACTTTTTGATGTAAACGCTAAAGTTTATGATGGACAAATAACTACAGTTGTTGGACCAAACGGAAGTGGAAAATCAACTCTTCTAAAAACTGTATTTGGACTTTCGTCGATATACTCTGGCAGTATAGTGTATGAGGGAAAAGATATAACAAAGATTCCTCCCCATGAAAAGACAAAACTTGGTATAGCGTACCTACCACAAACAGACAGTGTTTTTGTTAACTTGAGCGTTGAGGAAAATCTAATGATAGCCGGTTATACTCTTGAAAAAGATGAAGCTCAGGAAAGAATAAATATGGCATTAGACTTTTTTCCAGAACTAAAAAAACATTTAAAGAGAAAGGCTGGGAGGCTAAGTGGAGGAGAAAGACAGTTTCTCGGTATAGCTACTGTGCTTGTGAGAAAAGCCAGATTTCTAATGCTGGACGAGCCAACCGCACAGCTCTCTCCAAAGTTTGCGGAAAGCATATTTAGCAAGATCCAAGAACTTAACAACAAGTTTGGTCTTACAGTTCTACTGGTTGAGCAGAATGCTAAAAGAGCTTTAGAAATAAGTGATAGGGCTTACATGCTTGTGGGTGGCAGGGTTGTATTTGAGGGTCTTGCAAGGGATCTTCTACATCACGAGAAATTTGAAAAGTACTGTATGGGCATTGGTGTTGAAAGCTAAAAAATAGAAAGCTAAAAAGATAGTAGTTAAAAATGGTAACCATAAATTTTTAAACAAATAAAGAGCAATAAGATGAATTAGCTTTCAAAAAAAGCATACTTTTTTTTCAAGTTTTTAATTTTTAATACGTATTTATAGTCACCTCTCACAACGACCCTAAATGCGTGTTCAATTACTTCTTTGTAGTACTCGCAGGAAGGACTCTTTACGAAGAAAGTTCCAAACTCCGAATATACTTCTGCTGGACATGGACTCCCGCATATATTTCTAAATGGGCAGGTTCTACATTCTTCTATATTTTCAACTATTCTACCTCTCACGGACTTGTATGTGTCTAAGATATTGCTAAGAATATCCTCTGTGTAACCTGTAACTTTTCTTCTAAATTCCTCTAATCCAACGAATTCGCTGCACGGATAAAATCCATCAGTTGCAAGTGCAACGAACTTCTTGGCTGCACCACAAGGCGAAACATCACACTGCAAAACTCTGGCACTTGGAGCTAATATACCAAGAATGTAGTTTGCAAAATCGCCTACGACAATTCTCCTACCGTTTTTCGTGTGTTCAATTGCTCTTTCAACAGCTTTTATGAGGCTTTCACTTGCATTTATTCTTAAATTTCTTCCAACCTCGGAAGTACCTCTTACAATATTCATTAGTACAACCGGAACTTTCCCAACAAGAAAGTCTATCATCTCTGGAAGATCTTCAAAGTTGTACTTTGTTATTGTTGTGATTACATTAAATTTGGGATATCCCTTCATCATTTCGATTATCTCAACTACTTTGTCGTAGTGTCCCCTGCCCCTAAGGAAATCTTCAACATCTTTTTTTGGAGAGTCGAATGATACTCCAATATTTACTTCTCTATTTTTTATGAATTCAACATCCTCCTCATTCAATAAAAAGCCGTTAGTCTGCAGCCCGAAGTTGAATTCAGGAAAGTCATCTATAGCATCAAATATCAAATCCTTAACTATAAGTGGTTCAGCTCCGTGGAATATAATCCAGTCTACTCCATACTCTCCAAGCATGTTTAAGTATCCACTTATCTCTTCATAAGTCATTGACTTTCCGTATTTTCTCTTCCGTTCTGGTATGTAGCAGTATGGACAGCTGGCGTTACACCTGTCAGTTGGATTGAAATATATTGTTCTCACGTCAATTCCAAATCTGTGTTTACTCATTTCTTCTGATAATTCATCTTTGACGTCCCGGTAAATGTTTCTAATTTCTTTTTCCTCGTTTTCATTGGCATAGACCCAAAAGTTTGTATCAGGATCGATATATAGAAATTTTTCAAGCCCAACAATCTTCATTTTCTTGAGGATTTCCATTTAATCACCATATATAAAAATTAAAATTTAATATCCACTAAAAAGGGCACTCCTCTCCCAGCATTACATAGTGGGTAAGTCCTCCATCCTCACTGTTGCATTCAAACCTAAGACTGAGCATGTCTTCAATACTCAAGTAAGTTAATATATACGTATCGATAGTATTCGGTTGCCACCCGTTGTATAACATCAACAAACTATGGAGAATATGCTACCAATTGGAACTGTTCGCTCTCCTGAAGGAGCTCACAACTCATGAATTTATTTTTAAATTATTTTTAAATATTTTATATTCTGCCCGTGGCAACCTTGTCCAATATCTCGAATTTCTACAATGGCAACGATTGCAGAACGTTATAAAACGTTTAGCAAGATCAAGGCTACGAGGAACTCCACGAAGGATGTGGCTAAAAGTGGAAATATGTAGTTTCCGTAGAGGATTTTGAATGGAAACGCAATCGCAAGTGGTAGATAGATTACTACGAAACCGGGGATTATCAAGAATATCAGAGGGCTGAGACCGGAATATAGATCCCTTCTGACTCCCATCTTCTCCGCTATGATCAGCACGATAACAGACATAGCGAAAACCGACAGCGCTGTAGAGATTTCGACTGGAAAGTTCGGAGTCTTACCCCTAAGGGCGAATACGACATCAACAACACCAACGGAAATCAGATATACAACCACTACAAGCAGGGTTTTGGCTATTATCACCGTCTTAGGTTTAATCGGCAAGGTTCTGGCTATACCCTCCCTCTCCAATCCGTGAAGGGAGTATGCGACCATGACGAGAAAGGCTGAGATAGCCATTATTGTTGCTATGCTCCCACGCGAAAGAAGAAGACCCTCCATCACGGGTAGCAAAACCAAGAAGCAAAGTGCTGGAGATCTCGAAATCAGCCTGATGTCCTTCTTAAGAAAAGCAACCGTAGGATTCGAAATTTTAAGCTTAAGCTCCGCTTTTCCAGCTTCCCATTCGAACTTGGCGAATATTTCGGTGATGTTCGATACTGCCCACCTCAAGGACAGATACGCCAAAAGAGACCACACTGCCATCCCAAAAAATGCGGTTGGAGTGTAAACTTTTGAAGATGGAAACGCAAAGCAGAACGGATATACGAGTGAGAGTATCAAGTTATTTGACATCACGAGAGAGCGGAGTATGCCTCAACATTCCTGTAAAGCCAACCCATCGTGCTTGCAAACGCGTAGAAGGCGAAGAAAGTAAAAGCCCACACAACGTAATAGAAAACTCTGATCACGCTCTTCCAACCAGAGCCGGTTGCTATCTTCGAGTAGAACAACCTCGAAAGGTATACAACCAACCCAATCGCAAAACTTTCTGAAACCAAGAGACCAATGAAAGCGGGCACGGACGATATCGGAGATTTAACGATCATCGCAATCGGAAAGATTATCGTAATAGCTGTTATAGGTATGTCAAATATTCTGAAGAAAGTCAGCGATATAACTTTGGAT
>QNXS01000067.1 GCA_003978865.1 Archaeoglobus sp.
TCGATACAGTTGCAGGCGACCTGCAGGTAATCTTCGGCGTCAAGAAAAAGGATGAGATAAAGCATTTAAATTTTATCCTCAGTAAGTCCTTGCAACTGCGTTTAGCTTACCCTCTTTGCCACAGATAATGCACTTACCAGAGCTTTCAATATCCAGAGGTATATCCACAACCTCTCCAAGCAGACTTCCAACTTCATCAATCAACATTCCGCATTTTTCAGAATTACATAAATGCACTAGAGCAACTCCTTGGTTAATCCAGTGCTTTACGTCTTCCAATTTTTTACAGAACTTAATTCTATTTTTCATTTCATTTAAGGCTTTCTCGTAAAGTCTCCTTCTCATCTCGTTAGCCCAGCATTCAATTTTATTTAAAACTTCATCTCTGCTAACTGTGAACTTTTTCTTCTCATCCCTGAAAGATACAACAGCACTGCCATCTTCTACCTCCTTTGGACCTATTTCAACTCTAATAGCCGCACCTTTCAGCTCCCATCTGTAGTACTTGGCTCCGGGTCTTTCATCACTTTCATCCACAACAACTCTGTATCTTGTTTTTAGCAGTTCTCCAAGTTCCCTTGCAGCATCCAAAACTTCCCTTTCCTTACCCTTGTAGAGAACAGGTATTACAGCAATCTGTACAGGTGAAACTTCAAAAGGCAAAACGAGACCGAAATCATCTCCATGTACTGAAATAAGAGCGGCTATACACCTTTCGGAAATTCCATAGCATGTCTGATATACAAAACTGTGATCCCCATTTGGCATTTCGTATGTTATATCAAAAGTTTTTGCAAAACTGTCACCGAGGTTGTGTGCAGTACCAATTTGCAGTGTTTTGCCGTCCGGCATAATCGTATCAAAAGCTATAGTATATTTGGCTCCCGGAAATTTATCCCATTCCGGTCTCTTGCATATAATGTACGGTATCGCAAGCCTTCTGTAAAACTCCTTGTAGTAGTTTACAGCTTTTCTTACCTGTTCTTCCGCTTCTTCAAAAGTTGCATGAACTGTATGGGCTTCTTTAAAGGATGTTATTTCTCTCAGCCTTATTAGAGGTCTTGTGTGTTTTGTTTCATAGCGAAAAGTATTCACAATCTGATAGACTCTCAAAGGTAAATCAGCATGGCTTCTAATCCATAACTTGAACATTGGATACATGGCAGTTTCACTTGTTGGTCTTAGAGCAAGTCTAATGTCAAGTTCAGCTCTTCCACCGTGAGTTACCCAGTAAACTTCATTCTCAAACCCCTTTATATGTTTACTTTCTTTACCAAGCTCAGTTTCCGGAATCAATGCGGGAAAGTAAACTTCCTCGTGCTCCCTGTCCATTATTTCTCTTAAAATTTTATAGACTTCTCTTCTTATTCTGCAACCAAATGGAAACCATACGTACAGCCCTTTAACAGGATACCTGACATCCATTATCTCAGCTCTCTGTATTAGCTCGTGATACCATTCAGAGAATTTTTCTTTTGGAGGCAGTCTATCTTTCAACTTACTTACAGAGCTAACGTTTTTACTCACGGACATCACCCCGTTATCGTAAAGAAACAGGCGAGAAGTTGTAGGAGACAATATTAAGATTTCGAGTTTTAAGATTTCGAGTTACGCATGCTATCCTTAAGCAAAAGTTTTATGAATTCTCCCTCCTCCCTGTTTGAAGCTGTGGTTATCACAAGAATACTCTGAACACTTGTACCATCTATAAGGATTGCCCTGAGGTTCCCTCTCTCATCGCTTCTCGTAAGTTTAAGTCTTACTCCTCCCCCACTCGATGCCCCACAACCCTCTATAACTCCGGGAACAATCTTTTTTACATATTCACATTTTGCCAGTCTGTGTAGCAGTTTCCTTCCTTCTCTACCACCAATTATAGTCGAATGTGCACCACCTATCTTGTCATCCGGATTAACTTCTACCTTTTTCAGCTTCTTTTCTAACTTCAGAGATCTTTTTATATTTTCTACAGTCTCACAGAGATTTCTGACACCTAAGCACTGTACTCTAATTTCCGAAAGTCTGTACTTTGAAACAAGCTCAGCACAAAGTTCAGCTTTGAATTCATCATCACCTGCAACCATCACACTGTCAATCCTCCTCCAGTGTATATTTTCAGCTATCAGCTCAAACGTATTCCTGATCGATTCTGGCTCGGGATAAATTTTGAAAGATTGTTCCTCAGTTATAACACTTTTCCGAACACTGAAAAATATTAAATGCACTTTTTCTCCCATGTAAACAAGACAGAAGTCAGCATTTCTCTCTCCGCAAAAAAGGCAGTACTGTGTTGGATATTTGAGTTCGGAACCGCATCCCCTACATCTAAATCGCATATTTAATCCCATTCAGGAGAAGGGGGGCAGCAGGTGCTTTTAGTGATTATAGCGGGGCGTGGATTTGAACCACGGATCTGCGGGTTATGAGCCCGCCGGGATTACCTGGCTACCCCACCCCGCTTCATCTACTTCTTTATTTGGGCACAGTATATAAAGTTAATGCATAAATAGAATATCGACAGTAGGTTTTCTAAGAATTCCCTTTTCCTCAGCTATATCAAAGAGAGTATTGATGGATTTTACGACGCTTTCTGGCATCTCGTAGGTGTACTCGTTAACGTACATTTTCGCAAACTTTTCAGTCAGATTTCTGCTTAGTCCCCTTGAGAATTTCATTGCGTAGTTAACAGCTTCATCAGAGTTTTTAAGAGCGTACTCTATACTTTTTTTCATCACTCTCAAAAAAGTTTTTTGAGTTTCTTCATCGAACTTTCTATTTATAGCATTTACACCAAGTGGCAGGGGAAGTGAGGTTTTATCGTTCCACCACTCCCACAGATCAATTAGTTTCGTAAGCCCGTGACTGGTGTAGGTCATCTGTCCTTCATGTATCAGCAAGCCAGAGTCAACTTTTCCGTCTTTAATAGCGGGAATGATTTCATCAAACTTCATTTCCACAGGTTCAAATTCAATACCGAGATCATCACAGGCAAGTGTTAACAACAGAAAAGCCGTTGTCAGTTTTCCCGGAACTGCAACTTTACCAAGGTCTTCAATTTCTCTTTTTGCAACAACAATGGGACCATACCCATCTCCAACGCTCGCTCCTGCCGAGAGAATTCTGTAGTTTTTGCTCAGATAGGCGTAGGCGTGAACAGATATTGCAGTCACGTCAAGCTTGTTTTCGAAAGCCATCCTGTTTAGAGTTTCTATATCTCTAACAACGTGTTCAACTTCAAAGGGCATTTCTACTTTCCCCGCTGTCATGGCATAAAACATAAATGCGTCATCCGCATCCGGTGTGTGCGCAACTGTAATTTTCATGTCCTGTATTTAACCGAAGGAGATATAATACTTTGTACCGCAATGTACTTTTATTTTAAAAATTAACTGGTAACAATGCTGTACGCATGTCTGCAAACCAAAGAAGGTGTTAGCAGAATACTAACAAACGCACAGTTTCCGTGCAAGCAACACAAAAACGTTCTTTACGATGCAAGTGAAGAGAGTGAACTGAAAATATGTGAAGACATGCCACTTAGAGTTAAAGGATTCTACTCTGTTGTTGCTTTTAAAGCTAAGCATATCCTGCTTTCAAGAGATGTGATTGGTGGAATGCCCTTATACTATTCTACCACCGAATTTTCATCCTTCCGAAGCTTGGTAGATTCTGCAAATCCTGTCAATCCGGGAGAGGTTGTAAAGATAAGTTACGATGGAGAAATAAGTATTAGAAAGTTCTCGTTTGATGATGTATTCAAACCATCAGTTAGCGAATCTGATAGCGTTGAGGAATTTATGGAGGTGATAGAAAAGAAACTTAGCAACTATAAACACGGAGACTGTGTTGCTTTTTCCGGAGGGGTGGATAGTTCCCTGCTCGCATCCATGTACGATGTACCTCTTGTCAGTGTTACCGCCAGCGAGAAAGAGGAGGAACACATTAGGTGGGCTGCAAAAGAAATTGGTAGAGACGTTTATATATTCAGATTCAATGAAAAAGTTGTGAAGGAAGTATTACCTGAAGTTGTTAAGGCTATAGAGGAATCAAACCCGTTTCATGTATCCATAGGAGTGCCAGTATACTTGGCACTAAAAAAGGCGAAAGAGTTGGGATTCAAAAGCATGATGTTCGGTCAGGGGGCAGACGAGCTTTTTGGTGGATACAAAAAGTATGAAAATTACGCTGGAAAAGATGAACTTTTTTGGATTCTTAAAAGGGATGTGGAGATGCTTGGAGTAAACAATCTTGAGAGAGATACAAAACTTGCCTACAAAAATGGAATAAAATTAATGACTCCTTATCTACAGTGGGAGATAATAAAAGTTGCAATGAAAATTCCGGGAAACTACAAGTTGAGAAAGGTAAATGGAGAAATAGTAAGAAAGTACATTCTGAGGAAGATTGCTGAAAAGTATCTTCCCAGAGAGCTGGCATACAAACAAAAAAAAGCAGTTCAGTATTCTACTAAGACGGTAAAACTTCTTAAGAGGATTGCCAAGACTGAAAACATGAGTATTGAAGAGTTACTTAGTTTGTACAAACAGGCGTGAGGTGGTTTTTTGAAAGTTTACTTTTTCAAGCCAGAAAAATTTTCGGGTATTGTTGTAGATGAAAAAGACGGGGGATTCGAAACACCATATGGATTTTTCAAAGTACCTCTGAGTAATGTTCTTGATTTTCTGTGCGATGTGGGATGTGATTGCGTTTATGTTAGCTCATCCAAGTCATTTGAAGAGGGAAAAAAAGCGTGGATGGAGTGGGAAACCCCCAACTCTATTGTTAAAAAGTTAAAATTATCTGAAAGAAGCAGAATATGCGGTGCTATAGCTCTCTTTGTTGGCTTTGTAAGAGAAATCAACGATGGCAGAAAGGTTATTTATCTTGAGTATGAGAGGCATGAAGAACTTTACAGGAAGAAGTTGAGAGAACTGAGAGAGAAGATACTAAGCTATCCGGGTGTTGAGGATATAGCAATTTTCCACAAAACTGGCAGAGTCCCTGCTGGAGAGGACATAGTTTACGTTGCTGTTATGGGTAGAAGCAGGAAAGACGTCTGGAGAGCTTTAGAGGATGCTGTTGAGGGTATAAAAAAAGAGTTACCGATATGGAAGAAGGAGGTTTTTGAGGGCGGAGAATTCTGGATTTAATTTTCAAGTAAATGTAGTTTTTTCATAGATCATCTTCAGAGTATCAAAACCTTTATATACTCCTTTACTAACCTAAGGTTAGTAACATAAAAGCTACAATGGGGTGTTAATATGACTGAGAGTTCAGAGATTGCTGAAACGATACTTGAAGTACTTGGTAACGAGAGTAGAAGAAGAATCCTGTCTCTGCTCTCCAAGAAACCGTGCTACGTCAGTGAAATTTCCTATTCCCTCAAGATGGCACCAAAAGCAGTGATAGAACACCTTGAAAAACTCGAAAAAGCAGGAATAATCAAGAGTTTTGAAGAGGGGAGAAGAAGGTACTACCGCATAAACAAAAATCTGAGAATAGAAATTACAATTGCACCCCACATGTTTGAAACCTGCGTGGTAACAGGGATTAACAACATGGACATAAAAAAAATAGTTTTCGATGTAGGAGAACTGCTAAACTTTAAATTTGAGAAATGTGGAACAATCGAGCTAAGTGACACTATAAGAAAAATAGAAAAAATACAGCAAAATGTATCCAAGCTTCAGGTAATTATAAACTCCAAAGTAAACGAAATGTTTGAAAAAATTACAAAAGAAATTAATTCATGCATTGACAGTGAGATTGAGAGAATTGTAATGATAGGTATAGCCAAAGGTGCAAAAAGTGCTGCAGAGATAGCAGAGCAATTCGGAATATCGTATAGAGAAGTTGAAAAAGTGCTGAAAAAGCTTGAGAGGGAGAAAATCCTAAGTAGAATTGAGACGGAGGAAGGTACTTTCTGGAAGTTGAAAATAAAAAATACTTAAATTAATTACTTAAAATTATATCAAAACTGAAAGGAGGTGTTGTGTATGGGTGAGAAAAGTGAACTTACACTCAGGGTAGCTGAGGCATATTACAGAGACGTTGGTAGGGGGATTGCAAGAATTGATCCGGATATAATGTCAAAACTCGGATTGCAGAGCGGTGATATTATAGAAATAGTTGGAAAATCAACAGTACCGGCAATAGTCTGGCCGGGCTACCCTGAAGATAGGGGTAAAGGCATAATCAGAATAGACGGTAGTTTGAGAAGTAATGCTGGAGTGGGAATTGATGATAGAGTAAAAATAAGAAAAGCTAAAGCAAAACCGGCGGAGAAGATAACAATCGCTCCAACAGAGCCAATAAGACTGATGGGCGGGGAAGCCTACTTACTCAGGTTGCTTGAAGGCAGACCTATAAAAAGAGGACAGAGGATTAGAGTTGAACTTTTTGGGCATACTTTAACGTTTGTTGTTACATCAACAAAACCAGCAGATATAGTGATAGTTTCAAGAAACACAGTAATTGAGCTTAAAGAGAAAGCGGTTGAAGGTGTTGAAAGAGCAGTTCCAAGTGTTACTTACGAAGATATTGGTGGTTTGAAGAGAGAACTCAGACTTGTGAGGGAGATGATAGAACTACCTTTAAAACATCCTGAGCTGTTCCAGAAGCTCGGAATTGACCCTCCAAAAGGAGTACTTCTCTATGGCCCTCCCGGCACAGGTAAAACTCTGATTGCTAAGGCTGTTGCCAATGAAGTTAACGCCAACTTCATAAGTATAAGCGGTCCAGAAATCATGAGCAAGTTCTATGGTGAGAGCGAACAGAGGTTAAGAGAAATATTTGAGGAGGCAAAGGAAAACGCACCATCGATAATATTCATAGATGAAATCGATTCTATTGCACCAAAAAGGGAGGAAGTAACAGGAGAGGTTGAGAGAAGGGTTGTAGCACAGCTCTTGGCACTGATGGATGGTCTGGAAGCAAGAGGAAATGTGATTGTTATAGCCGCAACAAACAGACCGGACGCTGTAGATCCGGCTTTGAGGAGGCCCGGAAGGTTTGACAGGGAGATAGAAATTGGTGTTCCTGACAGAGATGGTAGAAAAGAAATCCTCGAAATTCATACAAGGGGTATGCCTCTCGCAGAGGATGTTGATCTTAATGAGCTTGCAGAACTCACAGTTGGATTTGTTGGTGCTGATTTGGAGGCACTTTGTAAAGAGGCAGCAATGCACGCATTAAGAAGCAGAATGGAAAGTGGCGAGATCGATATAGAGGCTGAGGAGATACCAGAAGAAGTACTCGAAAATCTGAAAGTAACAAGAAATGATTTTCTTGAAGCTTTGAAGAATATAGAACCTTCAGCTATGAGAGAAGTGCTTGTAGAAGTTCCAAATGTGAGATGGGATGATGTGGGTGGCTTAGACAATGCAAAGCAAGAACTGATGGAAGCTGTCGAATGGCCACTTAAGTATCCCGATGTATTCAGTGCTGTAAAAATAAAACCGCCGAAGGGAATACTGCTTTATGGGCCTCCGGGAACTGGTAAAACTCTGCTTGCCAAAGCTGTTGCCAACGAGAGCAATGCAAACTTCATAAGCGTTAAAGGTCCGGAGTTGCTGAGCAAATGGGTAGGAGAGAGTGAAAAACACGTCAGGGAGATGTTCAGGAAAGCAAGACAGGTAGCTCCCTGTGTATTGTTCTTTGACGAAATAGATAGCCTTGCTCCAAGAAGAGGTGGAAGTGCTGACAGTCATGTGACAGAAAGAGTTGTAAGCCAGTTACTGACTGAACTTGACGGGATGGAGGAGCTAAAGGATGTAGTGGTAATTGCAGCAACAAACAGACCTGATATGGTTGATCCAGCACTGCTAAGACCCGGAAGAATAGAGAGACATATCTACATACCACCACCCGGCAAGGAGGCGAGGAAGGAGATATTTAGAATTCATCTCAGAGGTAAACCATTAGCTGACGATGTCAGCATAGACGAGCTTGCCGAGAGGACTGAAGGATATACTGGCGCAGACATAGAGGCAGTTTGCAGGGAGGCAGGAATGCTTGCGATAAGAGAAGCAATAAAACCGGGAATGACAAAGGAGGAAGCCAAGAAAGTAGCAGAAAAACTCAGGATTACAAAGAAACACTTCGAAAAAGCTCTCGAAAAAGTTAAGCCAAGTATGACAAAAGAAGATATAGAGACGTACAAGAGGATAGTGGAGGACTTCCATAGGATGTATCGATAAAATTTAAATTTATTTAAAATTTAATATTTAGTTGAAATTTATTAATTAGCTTTAACTTAAGATAAAGTTAAGATAAAGTTAAGGAGGTGGTACTCATGACATGGTGGAGGAGAAGGAGAGAAAGAGACAGAGAAGATGACTTTGACTGGTTTGGCTTTGGATTTAGAGACTTTGACATATTCGACAACATCTTTGAAAGAATGATGAGGGACATAGACGAGATATTCAGAAAGACAGCAAGCGGGGAAATAAAGCCAATAGTCAGAGGTTTTTCAATAAGAATTGGGCCTGATGGAAAACCAGAGATAAGAGAGTTCGGGACAAAAGACATGGTAAGTCAGGGAGTTGAAGAAAGGAAGCCATTGGTTGATGTCATGGAGACTGATGATGAAGTCCAAATAATAGCAGAAATGCCGGGTGTTAACAAGGAGGACATAGACGTCAGTGCGTCAGAGAAGTCTGTGGAAATAAAGGCTGAGGGTGAAAGCAGAAAGTACTACGAAGTTGTTGATCTGCCATGCGAAGTAATACCTGAATCGGCAAAAGCAAGATACAACAATGGAGTTCTTGAGGTAGTCTTTAAGAAGAAGTATCCGAAAAAAGAAGATAGGAAGAAGATAAAGATTGAGTAATTTTTTGTTTATTTTTTATTTTAATTTTTGCTGAATTCAACTTTTTCTACCACTC
>QNXS01000024.1 GCA_003978865.1 Archaeoglobus sp.
CTGTTACTGTAACCACTTCATCAAAACCGTATTTCTCCTTGAGCAGAAGTATGCAAACTGTTGTGTCCAATCCACCGGAGTATGAGAGTATAACCTTGCTCATAACCATAGTTCTAACTTTTCGATAAAAACTTATCGAACTTTAAGCCAAGCAAAAATTCAAATTTCTCAATTAATCTTGATCTCAATTACACCTGAAACATCATTCTCAGTGCATCCCTCAACCCCGGTGCAAGTCCAAGAACTATCAGCACAAACTTGACAAAATTTACGAGTTCTGTATTCTCTTCGATTGAATCAAGTATGTACAGAATAGGCACAAAAACTATTATTTTCATTGGCAGCATTATCCACGCTCCAAATATTGATATCAAAAGTCTTGGTATTACATGCATTTCCCAGTATCCAAGAAATGTTATGCCAAGAAATGTTGCACTTCCATCAAACATCTGGGAAAAAAACACAAGAAGGCTGAGTCTATTGCACATTTTCTTGCAGAATATAGAAGTCAGCAGATAGTACGTTAAGAGAAGAAGTGTAGCCAATCCAAAAGCCGAAGGCAGAATCCACCAGTTTACAATCTTCAGATGCATAAACAGGAATGACAGTGCCATTAATGCAAGAATGCCCCCAAAAGCACCATAGTGTAACCAGTAATTTTCCCTTCTAAGTTTGAGGGATAGTACAAAGACTGGAAAGGCAATAGCAAAAACAACCATATATATGAAAGGAGACATAAACATATAGCATAAAGGAGGCTTTATAAATCCCGCATCTTCTATAACTCTTATTGAAGAACCAAAAACTATGTAGGGTAAATTTCCAGCAATGAAGTGCTCATCAAACCTGACTTTGTACTTAACAATTATCTTATAAACAGCTATGCAGGCAAGAGCGAGCAGTATTACCCACGTTGCAGAGTTAACCGGATTATAACCGGTTTTGTAGACCATAGAGTTTATATAGTATTTTTTTATGAATTCCCAGACTATCTGAGTAATGCTAAATACCATACCCGGCATGAGAAAATTCAAGCTTTAAACTTTTCCCGATTGGTTTTTATTTCTAAGAAAAAATGGTGAACTGCCATGAGCAATCAGACAAAAACTGTAAGGGTGGAGAAGCCAAGGGGGACGAGGGATTTTCTACCGGACGAAATGGAAAAAAGAAGGGCTGTAGAAAGAACCATGAGAAAAATTGTCGAAAGCTATGGTTATAGAGAAATATGTACACCTACTTTTGAACACCTTGAACTGTTTACACTGAAATCTGGAGAGCAGATAGTAGAGGAGATATATGCCTTCAAGGATAAGAGTGGTAGAAATTTAGCTCTCAGACCGGAACTCACAGCCCCGGTAATGAGGGTGTTTGTAAACGACTGTGCTGTTATGCCAAGACCTCTAAGATTTTATTACTTCGCAAACTGCTTTCGCTACGAAAGACCGCAGAAAGGTAGATATAGAGAATTCTGGCAATTTGGAGTTGAATTAATAGGTTCCGACAAACCGGAGAGCGATGCAGAAGTTATAACACTTGCATACACAATCCTCAGAGAACTCGGATTGGATTTTGAGCTTCACGTAGGGCATGTCGGAATCCTCAGAAACATTTTGAAAGGGATCGATGCAGAAACATCATCAAAAATCTTCAGGCTTATAGATAAGAATAAGATTGATGAACTTGAAAGTTTTATGCTGAACAGTGGACTTGAGAATGTTTATGATAAAGTTATAGCTGTCATTCAGGCTGAAGACATTGACTCTCTTCCGGATTTTGCTGAAAGTGATGTTGAAAAGCTAAGGAGGGTTTGTGAACTTTTAGATGTATGTGGTGTTGATTACTCCGTGAATACAAGAGTTGTTAGAGGTCTGGATTACTATACAGGGGTTGTCTTCGAAGTCTATGCTGAAAATCTTGGTGCCCAAAAACAGATTTGCGGCGGTGGAAGCTACAGACTGGCGCATGTCTTTGGAGGGGAAAATGTACCCTCAACAGGATTTGCAATAGGCTTTGACAGAGTGATGGAAATATGTTCACCTGAGGTTCAAAAACCGCTTAAAGTTGCGGTTGTACATGCAAATCAGCTTGAGGAGTCGATTAAACTCGCAACTAAACTTAGGAAGGAACTGCGGAATGTGGTGGTTGTAACAGATGTTATGGGAAGAAGCCTGAAAAAACAGCTTAGTTACTTCAGCGAGTTCGACTTTGCGATAATAGTGGGAAAAAGAGAAGTTGAAAGAGGTTATTATACAGTAAAGGACATGAAAAGTGGAAAACAGGAAGAACTTGAACTTGAAGAGTTAATTGAAAAGCTGTTCGAAAAGACGTCTGCGTGGCAAAAAGAACAAAAAACTAATTAACTACATTACAGATTTAAAATTAATGAAACTAAAACTGTTAGTTTTTGGAGTAATTGTAGCTCTTATTGTAACCGGATGCTCCCAGAAAGAGTCACAGAATTCTAAAGTGCTTGGAGTGAAGCTGGCTGAAGACTTGAAAAAAGCGTATAACAGCACTAAATCTATAAGCGGAATGGAAAATCTGACAATTACTGAGAATGGAAAAAATTACAGCGATTGCGTTAAGTTTGTAATTGTAAAGCCAAATAAAGTGTGGATGTACGATATAACTCACAACGCGTACTTGATCTCCAACGGAACTTATACATGGGTCTATGACAAAAATAGAAACATAGTTAAAGTTGGAAAAATAAAGCCAGAACATCCTCCGGACTATGCTATGTACGTGAACGGACTTTTAACACTTTTCGATGTCAGCTATGTTGGAAACAAAACTTTTAACGGCGAGGTTTGTAAAACTCTCAAGATAGTTCCAAACAGCTCGACAAATCTAAACGTTTATGGTTACATGTATATAAAAAATAATAAAGTGAAGGGAATATACTTCAGATTAAACAACATTGTCTACAATATTGTATTTAAGAATGTAAGATACAACGTCAGTGTTAACAACACTACTTTCAACTTCACACCACCAAAAGGCGCCAAGATTTACAGAATTATTGAGCAAGTGAAGATAAAAAGTTACAGAAGCATCGAAGAAGCTCAGAAACACGTTCAATTCAAGATAGTATCCCCAACATACACAGCAGGTTATAGACTTACAGGAGTTTACACTTACGGTAGTACAGTTTTACTGAAGTACAACAATAAAAATGAGGTAATGCTTATTCGGGAATGTAATACATCAGCATTCATGACAAGTATGAAAAACGTGAAAAATGTAAGCATAGGTAATGTTACAGTTTACATTTGGAATAACAATGGAAAAACAAACGCTATTTTTAGCGTTAAGGGTGTGAGCATTAGCATATCCGCTCCAATGAATGAAACCCAGATCATAGAAGTTTGCAGATCTATGGTCTCCTGATTTTTTATTTTTAACTTTTTACATTTTATTTTTAACTACTTTTTTAACCAAGCCACAATTCCGGGAAAATCGGCGGATATACAGCTCAGCCTAACCAGAATTGCAAAAACCGCTGCTTTTGCAGGTGGAATGCCAAGAGTGTAGAGAACCAGCACAGTACCCCCCTCCATAATTCCAAGACCGGCAGGAGTTAATGGAACAAACATAAGCGCTGATAGCAGTGGCTGAAGGAGGAAATAAACGTAAGATGGAAAGATTACACCGCAGGCATGACCAACTAAAAACCACTGTACTCCAACGCAAACCCATCCGAGTAAACATAGTATGAGAATTTGGGGAGCAAACTTTCTTGTTTCCACCCCTGATTTTACCATACCCGATATCACTCCCGAAACACCGAGCCTCTCTGCTATTTTAAGAACGAACTCTGGTACTATTTTTTTTGCCAGTGAAATCGGTTTCTCATGCCAAGTAAAGAGAAGTATTACTCCTCCAAGAGCGCCAACTAAAAGACCTATAAGTGGATTTGAAAATCCAAGTATTGCTATCGCTAAGCTTGCGCCAATACCTTTCACTATGAAATCTATACCTTGCGGTGATACGACCGCTGCCATGGCATCTGAAGTGGGAACGTTGCATCTGCCAAGCAACTTTGCTGTCAGAATGTAACCGCCTCTTCCGGGTGTAACATCCCCAGCAATCATTCCACCGAGATTTGCAATAAAAGTGCATAAAAAGCGTGGATTGTGACCAATCTTCAATATCAAGTAATGAACTCTGTAGGAGAGTATAAGATTCAACAAATCATACATCAAAATTGAAAGTAAAAATAGTTTCAAATTTGCTCTTTCAAGATTTTTTAAATCACCTTTTATACTGTGAAGAACCATAAGTAATATAACAATTCCAGCTAAGTACTGTAGAATCTTGACTATTTTTCCAGATACCCTCATTGAAGTAGCAACTGATAACAGTTTAATACAGTTTTCGACCTCTCGATTCGATGGAGGAGAATTCAAAGAATGAGAAACCGGATGTTTCTATAGTCCTGCCAGCATACAATGAAGCAAGGAATATAGAAAGGGCTGTAAAGGCTGTTATCGAAACGCTAAGAAAAACGGGATTTAAATACGAAATAATAATTGCTGAAGATGGTTCAACTGATGGAACTGACAGGATTGCAGCTGGACTTGCAGATGGAAAAAAGATACTGCACCTGCATTCAGATGAGAGGCTTGGACGAGGTGGAGCACTAAACAGAGCTTTTCTTTCTGCAAGAGGAGATGTTGTTGCTTTTCTTGATGTTGATCTTTCAACTGATATAACATACCTGCCTGAGCTGATAGATAAAGCTTTAAAGCACGGGATAGCTATAGGTTCAAGACTGAAGAAAAACAGTATAACAAGCAGACCGATAAAAAGAGATATTCCATCAAAAGTTTACAATTTCTTAGTTAGACTTCTGCTTGGTTCTAAACTCTCGGACCATCAATGCGGTTTTAAAGCTTTTAGAAGAGATATTATATTAAATATAATTCCAAAAGTTAAAGATAAGCACTGGTTCTGGGATACAGAAGTGCTCGTTGTAGCTCAGAGGATGGGTTACGACATTGTTGAGATTCCAGTAAGGTGGAAGCAGGGAAAAGAGACAAAAGTTAGTGTCGCAAGAGATAGTCTGTACATGTTCAAATGCTTGCTGAAGATGTGGCTTGGCAGGCTTTAGTTTAATGTCAATTTGACGCTTAATTGCTTTAAAAATCTGGTGTTAGCAATAAGTAATCACAAGCCAACAGAAGTATTTATATACGATATTATGATTAATCATATTCATGGCACCAGAGCTAACACTCAAAGTAAATCAGGCTTATCCGAGCGATTCCGGTAGGGGTATCGCTCGTTTAGACCCAGATGCAATGATCAGACTTCAAATTTCACCCGGTGATATAATAGAGATTGAAGGAAAAAGAAAAACTGTGGCAAAAGTTTGGAGAGCACCTAAGAGAGATTGGGGTAGAGATATAATAAGAGTTGATCGCTTTATAAGAGAAAACGCTGGAGTAAGTGTTGGAGATTCCATAAAGGTTAGAAAAGCAAACTACCAGCCCGCTAAAGTGGTAATAATTGCACCTCTCAGAAAGATGGATTTCAGAGTATATGGAATGGACGTCGGAGATTATCTCAAACATCAACTGTTGAAGAGACCGGTTATAGAAGGAGACCTGATACCGATTATTGGTGCCCCAGCACTTGCAGGATTTGGAAAGTACGGTCAGAATCAGGCTCTGCTTTTTGTTGCAATAAAAACTGAGCCAAGGGGAATTGTAATAATTGATGAAATGACAAGGGTCATATATAGAGACAGACCTGCCAAAGGCTTTGAGAGACTTGGGAGAGGTGGAGTAACTTACGAAGATATTGGCGGTCTAAAGACAGAGTTGCAGAAGGTAAGGGAAATAATAGAGCTTCCACTTCGTTACCCTGAACTATTTCAGAGACTTGGAATTGACCCTCCAAAAGGTGTTTTGCTTCATGGTCCTCCCGGCACAGGTAAAACTCTGATTGCTAAGGCTGTTGCAAACGAGATTGGAGCTAGTTACTACACAATAAACGGACCAGAAATCATGAGCAAGTTCTACGGTGAGAGCGAGCAGAGGTTAAGAGAAATATTTGAGGAGGCAAAGGAAAACGCACCATCGATAATATTCATAGATGAAATCGATTCTATTGCACCAAAAAGAGAAGATGTAACAGGAGAAGTTGAGAGAAGGGTTGTAGCACAGCTTTTGACTTTGATGGATGGTCTGGAGGAGAGGGGACAGGTAATCGTAATAGGTGCAACCAACAGAATAGACGCGGTAGATCCGGCTTTGAGAAGACCCGGAAGGTTTGACAGGGAAATAGAAATTGGTGTTCCTGATAGAGAAGGCAGGTTTGAGATTCTGCAAATACACACGAGAAATATGCCTCTTGAACCAAACTACAAAAGAGAGTTTGTGTTACCAGCCTTGCATGCTCTAAAGAAGTCACTTGAAGAGAACGGCGAAGATTCGGAGAGAGTTATACTTGCAATAGAAGAAGTTGAGGATCTGGAGAACGAAAAAGAGATTAAAGCCTGCATTGAGAAGTTAATATCGGAAGAAGTGAGAAAAGAACTTGAAAGAAACATTGTAAAATCGATGCTCCAGACCATAGCTGATCAAACTCATGGATTTGTAGGAGCGGACATAGAAGCTCTATGCAAGGAGGCAGCAATGGTCGCTTTAAGAAGGTATCTGCCACGCATAGACTTAAACAGTGAAGAGTTACCAGCAGACCTTCTTGAATCGATAAGAGTGACAATGGACGACTTCAAGGAAGCTATGAAGGGAATAGAGCCTTCCGCTATGAGAGAAGTACTGGTGGAGATACCGAAGGTAAGCTGGGAGGATGTCGGAGGACTTGAGGAAGTCAAGAGAGAAGTAATTGAGGCTGTTGAATGGCCTCTTCGCTATCCTGAGAAGTTCAATAGGTTTGGTATAAGACCACCAAAAGGTGTACTTCTCTACGGTCCTCCCGGCACAGGTAAAACTCTGATTGCTAAGGCTGTTGCAAACGAGAGTGATGCAAACTTTATTAGTGTTAAAGGTAGTGAACTTCTAAGTAAATGGCTTGGAGAAAGTGAAAAAGCTGTGAGAAAAATATTCCGTAAAGCAAGACAGGTTGCTCCGTGCATAGTATTCTTTGATGAGATTGATGCCATTGCTCCAGTGAGAGGTGTAGACGAGGGAACAAGAGCTGTGGAGAGGGTTGTAAATCAACTTCTCACAGAGATGGATGGACTTGAAGATCTCGAAGGTGTCATGGTTATTGGAGCAACGAACAGACCCGATATGCTTGATCCAGCATTACTGAGACCCGGAAGGTTTGATAGACTTGTATTCGTTACACCACCAGATAAGAAGAGTAGACTCGCAATATTCAGAATTCATACAAGGAATATGCCACTTAGAGGAGTTGACCTCATGGAGCTTGCAGAGCTAACGGAAGGGTATGTGGGGGCAGACATAGAAGCTGTATGCAGGGAAGCTGTTATGCTTGCCATGAGAGAAAACTTAAACGCAGAATACGTTGAGAGAAGACACTTTATTGAAGCTCTTAAGAAGGTCAAGCCGAGTATAACTGAATCAATGATGTCATTCTATGAAAGGTTTGAGGAGAAATCCAAACAGGAGAGGGCAAGGATTGCTGCAAAAAGTATTGTAGGATATGGATAAGTTTATTGATTTCTTAACTATCTTTTAACTATCTTTATCTTTAACTATCTTTTTTACACTTGAATTTATGGTTGTAGAAAAATAAAAAATGTTTCCGTACAACTCTGATTACATTGCTAAAATAAAAGCTGTTAAGAATCACAGATGGTATTCTGATGGGAAATACTGAAGTATTTTCTACTCAGAATTGAAGAACCTTCTCTCAGTATTTGACGGCGAGAGAGTTGAAATAGATACATCTACTGGCTTTATGAGCTGAGAAAAGAGCTGATAGCAAGAAAGTACAGCGGGAGAACTGTAAAGCTTTATCTGCATTACAATGAAGAATTCCTGAAATTCAGCAATAAAAACCGTATCAGGCATCAAACGATGATACAAAGAGTTATCAACACTATCTGGCAGAAAAGAAGGACGCTTCGGCTTCAACTTTGAACATAACAATTAACGCACTGAAGTTTTACTATGGTAAGGTTTTAAAGCGAAGATTCGCTTATGAGATAAGGAGACTGAAGAAAGATAAGAAGTTGCCTGTTGTTCTAAGTCAGGAAGAGTTTCAAGGATTTTATCATCGATTACCAACATAAAGCAAGGTTATTCTGATAATCAAATTTTTTATGGTTTTTTAAATTTTAACTAATTGTTCACAGAAGGTGTCAAGATATACTCCAAGATAACTATAAAACTCTCCAACCAGCTCTGAACTGAAGTAAAAGAACTCCTAAAAGGAAATCTGTTCCAGAATCTATTTGTTCTTTCTTTAAGCCTGAAAAATCTTTCAACAGCATTCCTATCAGGGTTTCATGCTCGTATTTCAAACCTAACCTTTGCTCATTTATACCAGAAACCTCTGTCAACAACTACTTCTGGCTTGTTTTCACACTAAGGACTTCTCTGAGAAAAACATAAGCATGAAGGGAACTTCCACCTTCAGAAGTCCATACAGCTAAGTATTCTTTTTACGTCTATAGTATCATACAAAGATTTAGAATTTACTTAAGTTTGTGGTAACAGATTCCAACAGATTCATGACTTATTTCCTCGAATAAGGATAGAAATTCACTTGTTTTCCTTAAAGAAAGACCAAAAAAGTATAATATTTTTTCAAATTTCTTGTTCCTCCGAAAGACTTTTGTAG
>QNXS01000082.1 GCA_003978865.1 Archaeoglobus sp.
ATATTCGACACCTACAAGCTCATCGCCCATGTAGCCAAGATATTTACAACATCCGTTATTCCGGGAACATCCCTTAATACGTCCAAAGAACTCCTCTCTGAAACTTTAACTCCACTCGGTGTTGGTTCGTAGTAGTAAAACCTAATGTCTATATTTTCCGCTTCGGAAACAGCCTTAGCTAAGGGCCTTAAATTGTCCTCATCTACATAGACATTTTGCATCTCAAGAAGTTTCTTTATTAATTCTAAGACCTTATTTTCGTTTGGTTTGAATTCTTGGATGTACGCCAAAGTGAGTGTCAACACATCGCTGTGGGTGCTGAAAGCTATTTTGTGGCCAAAAACGTTTGAAAGTCCAATCAAAGTTAAAGCCATCAAAACCTGCGCAGAGTAATGTAGTTGTGATTCTGGTTCTTCAATAATAAGATAAGAGTTATATGGAACGGATAGGATTGGTAGTAGAATTCCCGTAACTTCTCCCGCTAACGCGGAAGCCCATTTTATTGGAACAATCACTGAGTATCTATCGTCTATTCCTTTAAAACTCCAACGTTTGTATTTTAATTCGCCAGATCGTTTGTCAAATATTAAATTCCCTTGAAATACTGGTTCAAATAGTTGAACGATCTCTTTCTCGTAAGTACTCTCTGAAAGCTTAGCTCTGCCACTACTCAGCTTAGACATATATGGATAGAGAGGTATATCTAACTCGTAGTAATCTTCAATTATTTCCGTCCTGAGGAAAGGCTCTCGTGAAATGTATTCTAACTGGCAAACGATTGGACTCCTACCGAATGGAATAAACAAAACTGACTGAATGCCCAAGCCTCTTCTGTAGATTGATTCAAGCATTTTACCGATCTTTTCTGCAAGTCGATCTTGTATTTCTTCGGTTAGTACCATCTCAGGAATTGCCCGAAGTAGTATGATCCAGTCTTTTGGTGTCAACTTAAATAGTCTTAAATTATATAAAATTTCTAGAATTTCTGCTGTATCTTTTGCTTTCTCCAATTTGAGTAATTCTCCCTTTGGATATCTTTTCTTTATTATGGGACTTACTGTATCTAATTTTATTTCTGCAGTTCTTTCAAGAATTAACTTGGTCTCTTGAAGGTACGAGGATATATAGCATCCAACGAAAAGTTTTAGTTCTTGATTGTAATTTTCTTCTTTTACTACAAGGGGCTTTCTAAAAGCTTCCACTAGTATTGAAAATAGGTTAGGTATAGGTAGTTTAAGGTTTACTTTTGTTTTGTCGGCAGTTGGAACTACTCCCCAAAGATGAGCATTTTGCTCTTGTATCAGTTCCACAAGTTTCTTTAAATCTAATATCTCTGCTCTCTTCGACGTCGCTACGATCGTATCGTTCTCAATTTTAATATCTATCTTACCGACAACGTCACCTATGCGTTTAGCGATATATTTTGTCATTTGGGGGTCAATCTTGTAAAGTATCGCCAAATTGGTTAAAAAGATAAATATACTCTCCTCATACAAAAAGCGTCTATGTTTTAGAACTCTTAATTCGGCAAATATCGATTTGAGTAAAGATTTTCTCGCTATTGGATCGAGCATTAGTAAAGAAGAGTAAAGAGCTTTAAGGGTGTAGGATTTACCGACATTTGGTGGACCGATTAAGACCGTAATATCTCCCAACTCCAATTTTGCCTCGTTTATGGGACCCAACTTCTTTATCGCAAAATCCATTGAACTCACCTGCTACTGTTAGGTTGAAATTATTTGAATTTTATTAAAGCTTTGTCCAAAAAAGATTGGTGTGAATTAGGCTTGTGAGCAGTGTTCTAAAACTCTATTGACCCATCCTAAAGCAGATGTATACCCTCCCGTTGTTTCAGATACAGCATTTGTTTCGATATAATCCCAAACCATTGGTAAGGCTTGACGCCCGAATGTGCTTGCAATGTCTTCTCGTGTATTATCCCAGAGCGATAAATTGTTTGTCCTTACAATAACCCTATTAATCGCTAATCCCAAATAAGTCACAACAGCCTTCGCATATTCCTCCTCATATCCCTCCTCAACCATCTTACGATAAGCCTCTCTAACCTTGTCAACAAACGTAATCAAAGCTAATTTCTGCCTCGAATTGAATAAATCCCCCCATGTGTTTAACCCATAATTCCTCACCGAGAAAGCTCTCTCCGCTCCTTTTCCCTTACCCTCTGGTGTAGGCTCATCAGGAACAGGCTCAAGCCCCCACTTCTTCCTCAACTCTTCAACCTTCTTAGCTAAATACTCCTCAGCCTGCCTGAAAACCTCCATGTCCTTCTCATTCGCCACCCTGTAAAACTTCCCCTTCTTATTTGGATGATGTAAAACTACAGCAATCATCCTCTGTCCAGCTTTGCCCTCCTGAAACAACCTTCTCGTCGTCTTTGCATCAACGGTTGAACCGCAAACTAAACATGTGGCAATGGCTCTTCTCACAGTCCCCTTAGACGGGTCAAAATTTTCAGGCATTGGCTCATAGCCATCCCCGACAACCCTGAACTTCACTTCCTTACCCTCAACGTAAGGATACAGAGCCACCTTCTTCTTGTCCTTCTTCGCCAGCCAGAACTGCCTCATCAAAGGAATCTCCGCATTGCACGAAGGATTCTGACATGGTATGGTTCGAGCCCAGATGTAGCCCACCGGTATAAACTCTTCCCCAGTCTCACCGAAGTAACCCTTCCTCTCAATTACATCGTTAGGATAAAACCTTCCAATCTCCTTCTTCGCTTCCTCAAGAACCCACTCTCCCCACTTCTTAACATCCTCAACCAGCCTTTCCCCATACTTCTGCGGATATTCTAAAACCGCTTTCAGAATCAAAACAGCAATGGGATTGTAATCTGAAGCATACGTTTCACATCCAAGCCTCAAAGCTTCCAGCGGAATTGCTCCACCACCAGCGAAAGTGTCAAGCACTCTTGGCGTGTATCCCAGAGCTTTTCTGATGTCATTTCTCGCTTTCTCAATATATGTCGGATTCAGAGAGTTCTCCCACTTACACAACTCGGCTATAAAGTTCTTTATCTTCTCAGCATCTTCAACATCCTTAGGAGCTGGAATCAGCGATGCGTAAGCTGTAGCTCTCGAAGCTGCCAAAGGTCGTCTTGCCCACCAGATGTGCAAAGTCGAGATGTGACCATGCCTAATGTTCTTCTCCCTCGCACTCTCATCGCTTACCTCCTTGATTGGAAAAGTCTCCTCTATGAAAGCCCTCTTTATAGGAAATTCATTCACCGTCATCACCTAAGAACGAAATCTTAAATCCCAATTCCTTTAACGGATTAAAGTCTTTATCAAACGTTAAAACTTCTGCATCTTCATCACTGCAAGCTATCAGAATATCCAAATCTGAAACATCCATACCTCTAAGAATCAATTCGGCTTTCACGCTGGAAGCTCTTTTTACAACATCTAAATCGACTGGAACTATTGTTAGAGACTTCAGCATGTCGTTGATTATCATAATCTCCTTTGCATTACCGTGCTTTTTCCAGATGTAGTTAGCTCCTACGAGTAACTCGTAGACTGTAAGCATGCTAACAATTATATCTTCGTATTCTTTTCGCTCCTTTAAAGCTTTTACAGCCTTTTTGTTACCCTTTTTAAGCTCGATTAGGAATGACGTATCGAGTATGACCTTCAAAATCTCACCCTAAAACTCTTCCTAATCTCTTTAGAGATTTTTTCCAATTCATCCTCATATCCCGTTTTCTCGGTAGATTTAATTAGCATGTCAATCCTTTTCTCTACATTTCTTTTTATCAGCTCGTCTATGATAGCACTGAAGCTCTTCTTTCCCTTAATCCTAACGAGCTTCTCGTAGACTTCATCCGATATCGTTATAGTTTTCATGTTTCGTGTGTTGTAAACGAAAGTATAAAAGCTAATCGATGCTGAAAGAATGTTAAAAACTCCAACCCATCAGCCAAATCCAAATTTAAAGTATCACCACCTGCTCCTTCAGTATTCTATCTCTCAGCCTCGGCTTTATTGTGTCGTATTCAACCAAGTCCACCTTTCTGCCCAGAGTTTCCTCAAGCTCAAGCTTTAAAGCAACAAAATCAAGCAGACTGATGTCTTTTTCGATTTCCACCAGTATGTCAATGTCACTGCTTTCTTTCATCTCTCCTCTAACCGCTGAACTGAAAATTGATGCTTTTCTGACTCCATATTTTCTCAGTATAGGCATAATCCGGGTTTTAATTTCTGCAACGTTCATAGCTCAATCATCATTTGCGCTAATGCCTAATCAATATTACGGAACGAGCTTGAATCTTCTCTCAGATACTGGAATAAGCTCAAACTTCGGCGGGTCATCTTTAGGCCATGGTGCATAACCTCTATCTAACATCCACTTCCCTATATTTTTGAACTTCTCAGCTCTGTACAGTTTCTCCAGAAAGAGTTTGATAGGTTAATTCTAACAACTCCATCGCTTTCAAGTTCAATCTCTACGAAAACCCACTCTCTCCGGAAATACCTGTCTCTATCTTTTTTCGATAGTCTTATACCATATCCTGCCCCGGTTCTGTTATTGGGAGAGCCATTATTCCAGCCAGAGACCATCATATCTTCTCCACCCTTCCCTTCCACTTCCACTCGTTAACGGGCACGATAAACCTTACTGCCTCTACTTTCTCAGTAACCTCAAGTCTCTCGGCAGGATTGTTTATGATATATAATGTTGGATTTATCGCAGCATTCTCAACGATGTAGAGCCAGTACTGCTCCTTGAAGCGTTTGGCCTTGAACCACTCATTTGGAGTTAAAGCAATGTCTCCAGTTGTCGCTCTCGCCTTAACCTCGATATACCTCACCTCTCCATCCCCACCTCTTGAACGAATATCGTATCCAAGATTTAAAGCAGAGACATCCTCTGGAATTCTTCCATGCATCCTCTCGTAGGCCATGGCAACTTCCATGCCTATCTTCTCAATTTCTTCATCGCTGACCATCTCATCTCCTGCTATAACTCTCACAATGCCAACGAGCTTTGGCATGCTTACTGTGAGATTCTTCTCCCTTTCAATTTCCCATTTCAATTCCTCAAGAGCTCTTTCGTATTCTCTCTTTCTCCTCTCTGCCATCTGAATAGCCAAATCCATCTTTATCCCTCTCCTACTCTTCTCCTCGTACTCCATCAGTTTAAGGTCGTATTTTCTTATCAGAGTCTCAAGGGATTTTACACCATACTTCTCCTTAATTTCTGCCTGTCTAAGTCTCTCTTTCAAGAGTTCATTCTTGAAGCTCATCAGAGCCCTTATGGCGTAGTTCTCCGCTTCTCTCTTCCATTCATCATCAAAGTCAAACCTTCCGTTGTGCGGAGCTAAATCCCAGATGATGGAAGGATTGATGTCTTTGACTTCACCTGTCTTGTTATCCCTATAGATGGCAAACAGCCTTTTTCCAGCTACAACACCTTTACCGTCTCTTACCTCACCCTCAAAGAAGAAGATTAAGCCGTTGTAGATTCCGGAAGGATCTTTGAAAACAGCCCCCCTCATGCAGTCCTTCAGATGATTTCTGAGAACCCACTCCAAAACTGCCTCAAATAAAGGATGGCCAAAGGATACGAATTCTGCATCGGCATGCTTCATGGCAATGTCCTTGTCGAATGTGATGTTTCTGTATCTGGAAGCTAAAACCCCCCACGTGTTCTTGAAGCTATCCTCAGCAGCAATCTTCCTAATTTCGTAGGGTATAGAGTCTATCCTGTAAAACTCTCCTGTCTTAACAATCCTGCCTCCAGCTTTCTCGAAAGCTTTGACAAAGAAGTTTTCAGTATATTCTGGGATAAGTCTGAATTCCTTTGCTTTCTCGGCCATCTCCTTAATCCTTGTATAGTCTATGAACCTAGTTGCAAGGCTCTCACCTAAAGCATTCTTCACCTTGGCAATATACTCTTCATCAAGCTTCGCCTCAATGGTTGCCAGAATTTCTTCAATGCTTCTTGCATTAGCAGCAGCGTCAATAACGAGCTGGTAAAAATCCTTCCCAGGAAAGATTTCGCCTATAACATCGAAAACCCTATCTCCTAAGGCTTTTCTTATCTCGTCAATCTTATCCAGCAGTCTTGAAAGCACCATTCCCTCTCTCGTATCTTCATTAACGAGATTGTAGATAAAAACCTCCTTTGTCTGCCCATACCTATGAATTCTTCCCATCCTCTGCTCGAGCCTGTTGGGGTTCCAGGGGATATCGTAATTTATCATGATATTGCAGAACTGCAGGTTAATGCCTTCTCCCGCAGCTTCTGTTGCAACCATCACCTGCGTATTGTGCTTGAACTCCTTCTCAGCCTTTATTCTGTCCTCTAACTTCATTCCACCGTGGATGTAGTTAATGCTATAACCCCAGCTCTTGATTTTGTCGTAAAGATAATCTAAGGTGTCCCTCGATTCGGTGAATATCAGAATCTTCTGATTTTTTATCTCATCTCTTTCCATTAACTTTTTCAACTCTTTTAGCTTTACCTCGCTTTCCTTGCTGATTATCTCGTCCGCCATTTCAATTAGCCTTTCAATTGTCTTTATCTCCTTTTCAAGCTCTTCCTTTGTTTCGGCAACGCTTAAAGCTTCCCAGTCCTGCTCAATCTTCCATCTCTCTTCCTCTTCATAATCTTCAATTTCCTCGATGTCCGCTGGTTTAATTTCTCTCTCAATCCCGTCTCGCAGGTACTCCTCAAGCCTCCTTTTTCTTCTTTCTAAAGAGCGTTTTAATGCGTAAACGCTTGAAGCCATTCTCCTCTGCAAAATAATGAGGGCAAAAGCGACATTTCTCTTCTTCTCACTCTTTAAAGCCTTGTTGTACTGGTTTATAACGTAATTTGATAACTCCCAGTAGAGCTCCCTCTCATCGTTGGTTGTGTTGAACTTGATTGTGAAAACGTGTCTTGGGAGGAAGAGTGGCTTGCCTTCAAAATCCCTTAAATCCTCCTTGAGCCTTCTGATGAAAAGTGGGTTATCTCTGTTCCTTATGGACTCCATCAGCATGGACTGGGAGGAGAAGAATCCAGGTTCGAGCAAGTCTAGAAACAGTCTGAAGTTCTCTGGGTCTCCTTTATGGGGCGTTGCCGTAAGAAAAACTAGATGTTCTGTAGTCCTAGATAAAACTTCTCCAAGCTTGTACCTTGCCGTTTTGTTTATCTTATCTCCGTAGCGATAAGCAGCCATTTTGTGAGCCTCATCAACAATAACCAAGTCCCAGTGAACACTGCTCAGAGTGTTGCGGATGTGCTCTTGCCTCGCAAAGTCTGTGGATGTTATTACTTGACTCTCCCTTTCCCATACATTCTCCCCGTAATGAGCGTCCATCGTATGCCTGTCTACAATCACAAAATGTTCAGAGAATTTCTCCTTCAGTTCCCTCCTCCACTGGTCTTTCAGATGGCCGGGAGCGACAATTAGTATTCTTTTGGCAAGACCTCTGAGTTTTAACTCCTTGATAACCAAGCCAGCCATTATGGTTTTACCGGCTCCGGGGTCGTCGGCAATGAGAAACCTTATTCTCGGCAGCTTTAAAACGTAGCCGTAAACTGCCTCAATTTGATGCGGAAGAGGATCTACTCGGGAAACATTCATAGCTAAGATGGGGTCAAAGAGGGATGCGAGCCTGAAGCGGTAAGCTTCCAAACCAAGGAAAACGCTTTCAGAATCAGCTGAGAAATCGGTATCATAAGTGAAAGCCTTCAACATTGAAATCTCTTCTTTCGGAATTATTGTATCCACATGCTGGTTGCTGTTAATCGTGGCTCCAACAATCCTTATGTAATCTCCAAAGTTCTCCACTTTCTCTATTTTGACCGGTTCTGGAAAGAAGGATGACTGCACAATAGTACCACTTCTTATTTCCATGTAATTTGATGAGAATTTGTTGTATATTTTATTTACCCATTTAGACAGCATATATGTGATAAAAATTAGAGACGTATCCCTTTTTCTTCAGTTTGGTTGAGATATAATAATTCTAAATTCTAAATAAAAAGAATCGAAGCTAACTACCTAATAATTACGCCAATATCGCCTACTAAAATGTAATCAACAAAGACTATCAGCACGAAAATAAGCCAGAGATAGTACCAGAAATCAACAAATTTCGACTCAATATCTGATCTAAACCTGTTCTAAGTTTCTCAAATGAGAAAGTAAGTAAATTCCAGCAATTCCTGTTGGAATGCCGTAAAGAATCTTGAATCTGAACGTCACATCGGAAGTTTTAATCCATGGATTTGTTTCGTATGCATTCGGGATGTTTTCCAAGCAGTAGATTGCTGTTAGATAATCTGAGTATGTTTAGGATGAAAAGTAATTGCATATTGCAAAAGAATGTTTCCTTAACGTCATTTTTCCACTTTCATAGTTTGTAATAACAAATGCGAGCATTATCGGTGGAGCATCAACCCTTAAATCACCTTCATCCAGTCCATCAAAAAACGATTAAATCGATTAGTAAGCTGACTGGAGATTTATGGGCATAGCTACCGGTTTTAGCCGACACCAATACACGCCAATACGAACGCTCGTGAAGCATAGAATATAAAAATGATTGAACGTTAAATGTTATATTCCTATAGAAACAACAAGCATCATGCACAGTAAAAACGCGCCATATTTGAATAGAATCTACAAAAATTTAAAGGGTGTTAGAAAAACCCA
>QNXS01000089.1 GCA_003978865.1 Archaeoglobus sp.
CACGGCCGGGATTTGAACCCGGGACCTCGTGCTTACCAAGCACGCGCTCCACCAGCTGAGCTACCGTGGCTTACAATTTCAGGATTTCAACGGTGATTAAAAAACTTTATGCTCAGCTTTCTACCGTTAGAAGCAAAAAGACTTAATTAACTACAGAGGAATTAGCTGCTGTGCATCTCTGTCTAAGATGCAAGGGCAAGTTACTCTGCGGGAGAAAGAAATGTCTGTTCAGTATCGATAGTAGAGTGAAGATAAATGATCTTGGAGCTACACCACCATCAGTGTTTGTTGGTAGAATGGGCTACCCAAAAGTGTTTGTTGGTCCAATTCTCTCTCCTCGTGAAAATCCGGAACTTTTTGATTCGCCTTGGACATGGAAAAGTGTGGAGGAAGTTGTAAAACTCAGAATGAATGTGGCAAGAGGAATGAAAGTAATGAGAGTTGAATCCGCAACAAATCCAGATAAATATTTAATAGAGCTACAAGAAGCTGTTGCCTCAATTAAACATGTTGGCGTAGATGTACTTGGAGAACTGGTAAGAAAGGTAAAATTTGACCCCATAATCAAGCCAGCTGGTTTATGCATTAAAATTGAAAGCTTCAAGCTCGAAGATAGCCCCAAGATTCCGGTAAAAGTGGAAAAGCTGTATTTTGATGATGTCTGCGCAAAAAATGCGGTTTTTGAGCTGTATAAAAAAGGATTCAACGACTACTACATCCAGAAGATTTTTTCGGCGGGTATGCTCGGAGAGACAAAAAGGAGAAAGCTCGTTCCAACAAGGTGGAGTATAACGGCTGTTCACGACATGATAGCTGAGAATTTGAAACATGAAATTATGGAATACAAAGAGAGCAATACTTTCCAACTGTACGAATACAAGCATTTCGGAAATATTTTCTCTGTTATACTATGTCCGGGAGACTACTTTTTCAAGCTTGTTGAAGTTTGGAGAGGTGGTACTGTATGGAGTGAAACTGAGTGGATTGGCTACGATGAAGAATTTGTGAGAAAGAGAAAGTATTCAAAACTATCGGGAGGTTACTATGCTGCAAGACTTCCGGTTCTAGAACATCTGCACAAAATAAGGAGAAAAGCTGGAGCAATCGTTTTAAGAGAAATAACTCCAGAATATACACTACCTCTCGGAGTGTGGGTTGTGGAAGAGGGTGTAAGAAAAGCTTTAAGTGGAAAATCTAAGATATTTGATTCTCTTGAGAGCGCTTTGAAAAATGCTGAGGTAAGAGTTTCAGAAAGTATTTGGAGATGGATTGGCATTAAGCAAACTTCGCTTGCGGATTTCTGTAAATTTGAAAATTAAAATTAATTAAAAAATTAATTAAAGCTAATAATTACTAATAATTAACTATAATTAATTAAATTAAAAATTAATCTGTAATCTTTGAGGAGTGGAAAAAATGATAGAGGTTGAAGTGAAGTACAGACTGGCGTGTGAAGAACTAAAAACTGTGGAGAGAAAACTTGAAGAACTCGGATTTAAATTTGTGATTGAGAAGCTTGAAGAAGATCTATACTTTAACTCACCAGTTAGGGATTTCGGTAAAAGTGATGAAGCTTTGAGACTAAGAAGAGATAATGAGGGCGTTAAACTGACTTACAAAGGAAGAAAGCTTGACAGCACAACAAAAACTAGGGAAGAACTGACTGTGAACGTTAGCGATTTTGAAGAAATGAAAAAAATTCTCGGCAGACTTGGGTTCGTTCCCGTTGGAAAAGTAAGGAAAAAGAGGAAAGTTTACAGGCAAGGTGATGTTGTAGCTTGCTTAGATGTTGTTGAAGAACTTGGGTGTTTTATCGAGTTTGAGATTGATGTTGAAGACCCTAAAGAAGTCGAAAATTCCAAGTGCAGATTAGCGGAGATTGCAAGTAAAATGGGAGTTGAAGGGAGTATAACGAAGTCTTACCTTGAAATGCTAATTTTTTGATCTTCCAAACCAGACTCTATTCATAAATTTCCTGCAGTTATCATAGCTCATAGACCTTGCTATCTTTGCACACTTAACTTCATCCAGCAAGTGCGGAAACTGCCCTTCCTCAGGAACCATTTCTTCTTTACTAACAAGAGTTATGTATATTAGAGCTTGAGCCGCGAGTAACTCCACATCTCCATTAAATTCTTCTCCAATAATTTCCTTTATATAAATTTCTGTTAGCTCATTGCCGGGATTTTTTACGTAGTCTATCCCCAGAGTATTTGCCACTTTCTCGACTATGTTTACACTGTCTACATTGCTAACTTCAGCTCTATTTTTTAATTCCTCTTCAAGCAGAAAGTGTATTTGACCCGCTTCAACCAAACAATTTTCGTTAATTTCTGCAATCTTATCCGCCCGCATTTTATCTCTCAAAACGAATCTCTTTGCGTCAGCTTTTGCAAATTTAAGTGTTGCTTCTACCACAGAATCAAAGTCTCTACTCATGAATGCTTCATGGTATTCTATCAGAGCTCCAGTGGCTTCTCTTTCCACCTTCAAAACTTTCTGGACAACTTCATTCTTTACATATTCATCGTAGCGATTTGCTTCCACTGCTTCGTGAATCCCCTCAACTATCTGCAAGTAAGGTTCGACTGGCAGGACTTTTAAACCTCTGTTCTTCAAGTCTAAAAGTGCCCTCATCAGGTGAACAGTGTACACGGGAAACGGTGTGTTAACCCACATTATATATTCATCAATATCCATTTCCCCAGATAATAATTTGTTCAATTCCAATGTCATGGGCTCTTCAAGTACAAAATTTTTACATTTTCTCACCAGTCGTAGAAGTATCGGTAAAAACTCCACCCTGTGAGAAACAAAGGCAATTAAAACTTGCATATACCAAGGAACGCACGGGAGTTATAAATAGGATTCAGGATTGACACAGTGTGTGTATATCACAATCACCATTTTCTAACAATTGCCACGTGGTAAGAGTTTTTAATCAGTTTGCAGTTTTGCGGGTTATGAACAAGAGAACTTTAAAGACTGTAACTGTAAATGTTGGAAAAAGAGGGCTTACGGAAAACTTAATAAACGAGATAAATCTCCAGCTTGAAAAGCATGGAATAGTAAAAGTAAGAATGCTCCGTAGCTTTAGAACCAAGGGTGATAGGAGAAAACTTGCCGAAGAAATAGAGTCTAAAATTAGGGGTGAGCTTGTAGATTTAAGGGGTTTCGTGTTAACAATCAAACGTTAAAGAGGTGAATTGTATGACAACTGTGTATGATGTTCCGCCGGACGTGCTCATTCAAAGAGTTGCTGAAGTTCTTAAAGAAATAAAGGAAATAAAACCGCCGGAGTGGGCTAAGTTTGTGAAAACGGGGGTGCACAAGGAAAGGTCTCCCGAGCAGGACGATTGGTGGTACCTCAGAACTGCCGCAATTCTAAGAAAAGTTTATGTAAATCAGCCTGTTGGTCTGGAGAGACTCAGAACAGCTTATGGCGGAAGAAAGAGGAGAGGAGCAAAACCACCTAAGTTCAGAAAGGGTAGTGGGTCTGTAATCAGAAAGGCTTTGCAGCAGCTCGAGAGCGCTGGTTTAATTAAAAAAACTGAAGATGGCAGGGTTATTACGCCGGAAGGTATGGCTTTGCTCGACAGAGTTGCTGCTGAAGTAAAGAGAGAGCTTGTTGAGAGTATTCCGGCGCTGACTAAGTACTAAGGTAAACTTATTAATCTTTTGAGAGAAGAGTGTTAAATATGGATGCTGATGAACTTGAAGAAATAAGGAAGAGAAAGTTAATGGAGTTGCAGGCTCAGAGAGAGAAGGAACTTGAGGAACTTCAGAGACAGCAGGAACTTCAGAGGCAGATCGAAGCTCAAAAAAGGGCAATCCTCAGGAAAATACTTGAACCCGAGGCTAAGGAGAGACTTGCAAGGGTTAGACTTGCCTATCCTGATATTGCGGAGGCTGTAGAAAATCAGCTTGTGTACCTCGTCCAATCTGGAAGGCTTAACACCAAAATTAGCGATGAGATGATGAAGGAAATTTTGAGAAAGGTAATGCCAAAAAGAAGAGAAACAAAAATTATTAGAAAGTGAGGAGTTAATATGGGGAAGAAGACTGTTGGTGTTAAAAAAAGGCTTTCAAAATTCCACAAGCAGAACAGAAGGTGCCCTGTCTGGGTTACAATGAAAACGAACAGAAAGGTTTATGGAAGTCCAAAAAGGAGAAACTGGAGAAGTGGTAACCTTAAGGTCTGACCGGAGGTGAATTATGGCGGAGGTATTAGTTGAGAGAGTCTATACTATAAGACTCAAACATAAGATGAAAAAATATCCAAGGTGGTTAAGGTCTAAGAAGGCAGTGAAGTACGTTAGAAACTTTCTCGCAAGGCATCTGAAAGCTGAAAAAGATAAAGTAAAGATAGATTCCAGTATAAATGAGAAAATATGGGAAAGGGGCGCCCAGAATCCTCCCTCAAAAATAAGAATAAGAGTTGTAAAGTTTGATGACGGAGTAGTAGAAGCTGAACTTGCATAGTATGACGGGTACTCTCCTCTCAATACGTGGAAATCCGATGATTGGACTGTACATTCGGGCAAGCGAGGAATTTGCTGTAGTTGGTGTTAGAGACAGTTTGGTTGTAGATATACTGAAAGAAAAGCTGGATATTGATGTAGTGACCACAACAATCGCAGGAAGTGAACTGGCTGGAGCAATGGTATCAGCAAATTCAAAGGGTATTGTTGTTTGCAGCCATGCATCTTCTAAGGAGATAAACATTTTGAGTAAAATTGCAGAAGTACACGTTCTGGACACAAATATGACATGCTTGGGTAATGTAATTTGCATAAACGATAAGGGGGCTATAGTACATCCAGAAGCTCATGAAAAAATAGAAAATGTTCTTAGAGATAAACTTGATGTAGAAGTTATGAGGGGAACTGTTGGCGGAATAAAAACAGTTGGAATGGCTGCTGCGGTAACGAACAGGGGTGGACTGGTGCATCCTAACGCCAATGACTGGGAAATCAGGAAAATAGAAAGGTGTCTCGGTATAAGCGTTGAAAGGGGAACTGTAAACTTCGGGCAGGACATGGTTGGAGCGGGGTTGGTTGCTAATTCCAAAGGCTACATTGCCGGTGATGATACCACTGGTTTTGAGGTTGGAATTGTGGAACAGGCTCTTGGATTCGTGTAAATTTGAATTAAATTCGGTAAGTATATAACAGTTTCTTGGGGGTGTTGCACATGTATGAGGTTAGGGGGTTCTTCAAGATAGGAAATCAGTGGAAAAAGTTCAGAAAAATTGTAGATGCACACAATGAGAAGTTTGCTGTTGAAAAGACGTATTCGATTCTCGGTAGCAACCACAAAGTCAGGAGAAATATGATAAAAATCGAAAAAGTGGAAAAAGTAGAAACTAAAGCAAGTTGATGGTGGTTTAAATGAGTGAGGAGTCTGACAAACTCAGCAAAGATGAAATTCAAGCTAAGGTCAGGGAGAAATTTATAGTTCTGCAGCAGTTGCAAGGTGAGAGCGAAGAACTTCAAAAAAGAATAGTTGAACTTGAGCTTGTAAATTCTGAACTTAACAGAACAATAGAAAGTCTTGAGTACTTTAACTCTCTTGATAATAACGTTGAGGCTTTGATGAATCTTGGAGGCGGTGTTTTTGCATATGTTGATGTTAAAGACTTAAAGAAGATGCTTGTAGATGTTGGAGCTGGAATTATAGTAGAAAAAGAGGTTAAGGATGCAGTATCATCTTTAAAAAAGAAAAAAGAGAAGATAGAAGACAGTATAAAAAAGCTCAGTGGGGCTTTAGAGCAGATAGCAATCCAAATCGAAAAAGTCCAAGCCGAAATAGCTGAGCTTACAAAACAGAAGTAAGCTCGGTGATAAAATGTTCAAGTTTCTTAAAGAGAAACTTAAATCGTTCAGGAGAAAAGTTGAGGAGATTGAAGAAAAAGAGATTGAGGAAAAAGAAGTTAAAGAAGAAGTTAAACCAAAAGTTAAACCTGAAAAAACTGAAGCTGAGGAGGCTGTAGAAGCTGAGAAAGTTGTTGAAAAAACCAAAAGTATATCCGCAAAAATAAAGGGAAAGATTGGATTTAAGGAGAAAGTATCTACATTAATACTGAAAAGAGAGGTTATAATCGACGAGAAGAAACTTGATGATATAATCCCCGAACTTGAAGTAATTTTACTTGAAAGTGATGTTGCTTTTGAAGTTGTTGAGGAGATATCTTCAGCACTTAAGGAGAGACTTTTAGGCAGAAGAAAAAAAATTGGAGAAAAACTTGCGGATATCGTTGTTAACGAACTTAAGATAATCATAAAAAATATTCTTGATAAAAATAAATTTGATTTTGATGAATATATAGAAAAACTTGTTGATACACGGAGTCCAGTTACACTGATATTTGTTGGAATCAACGGAACGGGCAAAACAACAACTATAGCAAAACTTGCAAAGAGATTGATGGACAAAGGTTACTCGGTTGTACTGGCTGCTGGGGACACCTTCAGGGCTGGAGCCATAGAACAGCTTGAAGAACATGCAAAAAGGCTTGGAGTTAAAATTATAAAACATAAAGCCGGGGCTGATCCAGCGGCTGTAATATACGATGCAGTTGTTCACGCCGAAAGTAAGGGTGTGGACTTCGTTTTGGCTGACACGGCAGGTAGAATGCATACAAAAAAGAACTTGATAGATCAACTTGAAAAAATAAAAAGAGTTACAGAACCAGATATGACAATATTTGTTGATGAGAGTATAGCTGGCAACGATGCTGTGGAAAGAGCGAGAATGTTCAACGAATCGGTTGGTATAGATGGTACGATACTGACAAAACTCGATGCTGATCCAAAAGGAGGGACAGCTATCTCTATAAGCTATGTTACAGGGAAGCCTATCCTGTTTTTTGGTGTCGGGCAGGGATACGATGACCTTGTGAAGTTTAACTCGGAGTGGTTGATAGACAGAATATTCGGGGAATCGTGAACTATAGATTAGTTTATATGTGAAACGAGAACTTCCATTCCCTTCTTATTTTCGGTGGACTTTTTGCAACCCTTCTCTGTGCAAAAACCACATCTTCAAAATCAAATTGCTCAAGCATACTCTTAACAATTCTCAGTAGACATCCCGGAATTCTTACGTCTGCACCTGAACTCCTTGCTTTCTCGGCTGAATCGAGGTAATCGTATAGGGTGTCTCTATCAAAACTATATCCTGCTTCTCTCAACCTCTCTTTAAGTCCGGGATGAATTGAGCACGGCTGAATCATGTGTTCAACCTCATATTCTCTAACAATTTTTGCAATGCTATCAATCTCACTATCGTTAATTCCCGGAAGGAAAACAGTTCTCACTATAACTCCACTGTTCATCTCTATAGCCTTTAAAACTCTGCAAAACATGTTTCTACCTGTAAGCCTCATATAGCCTTCCTTGGTTGACGAGCTTAGACTTATCATCACTATATCTGCCTGAACAGGTTTGTTAAGAAGAGTTCCATTCGTCTGTAGGTCAATCCTGACATTTCCAAACTTTTTTCTTAATAGATCGAAAAGTTTTTCAAGTTTTTCGATACCTATAACAGTTGGTTCTCCGTACTGTGAAACTGTTATTGCTTTTGGGTTCTCATTTCCATAGTATCCGGGTTTTGGCAGTGTGTTTGCCATTGCAGAAGAGTGAGCATAGCAAAAAACACAGTTCAGGTTACATTCTGTTGTTACCTCGTAACTCGGATGATGCTGTGGAGAATCACTGTATAGCCCCGGACAGTCAACACAGTGAGAGGGGTAACTAACATCCTCAATAAAGCTTTCAAGTTCTCTGATACGGGCTCGACTAACAATTCTTATACCCACAAAACTTGAATTTTTGCTGGGTGTTTAACTTTTGTGAGCAAACGTGAAAATTGTTGTTATTGAATTTAAATTACAAATTTAAATTACATTTATAAAATTCAATTAAAAAAACAAAAATTAGAAATCATCAATGTAATATGATAAAATACATTAAAATTGACTGGAGGACACCTATTATAAAACCCAGAATCGCTCCAGAAATCTCAATAAATCTAAGCTCCCTTTTGGCAAATTTCTTGAAGATCTTCTCGATTTCATCTTCGCTTATCTCCTCAGCCTTTTTTATCACGAACTCTTTTAAGTCTATATTATCAGCTATGCTCCTGACCACAGTTTCTTTTACAGAATCATACAGAAGTTTAGATATAGCATCAGAAAGATAGGTGACGATTTTTCCGAACCCAAGCTTATCTGCAGCCTCCCCAAAACTTGAAAGGGGATATCTGTTAAAAAGTTCATTCAACTTTGCAGCATAACTTTCGCTCAGGGTTCTGTTTACAGCATTACCTATAACAAACTCAAAGT
>QNXS01000032.1 GCA_003978865.1 Archaeoglobus sp.
TTTGTAACCCTTCAGTAGTCTTGGGGATATTCCAAGTGTTCTCAGTGGTTCTAAAGCTTTTAGCTCATCTTCTATTGATTTCAACCTGTCAGATAGTGTTTTCAGCCTGTCAATCCTTGTCCCAATCTCCTGCTGAAACTCGTCAAGTTTCTGCTGTATCTGCGACTCTACTTCAACTCTTCTGTACTTTCTTTTTGGAAATATGCTCTCTGGATCTATTTTCAGGTGAGAAATGTAACTTCTTAGCAATACTAAATATTTTGATGTTACTGAGGCTTTTTCAAGTGGTTCACCGAGTTTAAAGTATTCATCTTCCGCCGGATCCTCAATGTGCAAAGCGTATGCCTTATGCAAAATCTCGGAAGTAGCAGCCAAGTACTCCTTGGGCCCCACTACCGAGACCTTAACCATTTTTACCGGCTTAAGCATGTTCCACCATCCCTACAAATTCATTGTATAAAAACTCCGCAGCATTCCAAGCGTTATCTTTACCTTTTTTCTCAACAGATGAAATCTCCTGCATCCACTGCTCCTTAATTTTAGCTTTTTCCTGCTCAACCTCGGCTTTGACTTTTTCAAGAACTTCAGCTTTAATTTTTTCAGCTTCCTTTTCAGCATCTTCAATGATCTTTCTGGCTTCCTCTTTGGCATTCATAACGATCTTCTTAGCTTCTTCTCTGGCATCCTCAATGTCCCTCTCAACCTTTAGTTCAGCCTCTTTAATCCTTTCAAGAATCTCTGTTCTCTCCATAGCAGTCACCCTTAGTAGTTTTATATAACCTCTCAAGTAGCCGAGTCTCGGAAATATTTAAAGTTTGCCATTTTTTGCTTCAATATTTCCAGATTATTCGTTCCCGGTTGAGATTTCATCTAAAAGGATGCAACCAATAAATTATTCGATTCAATTGCCTATGCTTTATCATTATACTTCTGCAGTATCACTTCAATAAATTTAATAGTTTAATTTTACTTTTAAATTTATTTCATTATATTGAAAATTAAAAGAACATTCCCTTTGGAGGTGTTTTGGAACCAAGTTTTCTCGTAGATCTGACCAAGTCTTCAGTAGTAATGAAGTCTCTCCCTTCAGCTATCGCCCTATGTAGGGCTGCCTTCAGAACTTTTTCAACTATGTCTCTACCTGAGAAGCCCTCAGTTACTCTTGCCACTTCCACAAGCTTTGCCTTTACCTGAAGAGGAAACTCCTCCAAATTTTTTTCCATTATTTTAAGCCTTTCCTCGTAATCCGGAAGTGAAAACTCAATTTCCTCCTCAAATCTGCTTCTTATCGAGGGATCTATCATCTCTGCCCTGTTGGTCGCAGCTATCGTGCAGATACCTTCCCTGCTCTCCACCCCATCAAGCTCTGTAAGCAGAGCATTAACTATCTCAGAAACGTCACCTCTAAGCTCCTGATATGACCTATCTAATGCTATTGCGTCGAACTCATCAAGAAAAACTATACATGGAGAAAGCTGAGAAGCTCTTTCATACAATTCGTGAATTCTCCTTGCCCCATCTCCAACGTGCTCGCCTATTAGCTTCGTCGATTTTATGGAAAGGAAGGGAACTCCTGCCTCATTTGCAAGGGCTTTTGCAGTCATCGTTTTTCCAGTTCCCGGAGGTCCGTAGAAGAGAACGTTCTTTGGAGACCATCTGCCGAATTTCTCTGGATTTCTTAGATATTCCAGAATTACTCTTACTTTTCTCTTTGCATCTTCCTGCCCCACCACATCAGCCAGTTTTACGTTCGTTGTTATTTCGGTTTCAATTTCCCTGTTAGTAGGTTCCACAAGAATTATTGTTGATTCAGATATTACTCCATACTCCGGCTCAGCATTTTCAACCTCAAATGCAAAGTCCGGAAACATTCTCATGTCAAACAAAATAGATCCTTTGAAGACAACTTCACCCTTCCACTGGTCTTTTGCATACCTCTCAAAGACTTTTGGATTATCAACAGCCGGATACTCATGATAACTCGCTTTTAAGGGATATCCAAGCGGACGTAGTATTAGGTATTTCAATTCACCCATTTTCTTTGAGTTACTTTCTGCCATTCAGCACAAACATTTTCAACCTGCTAAATATCCTTTACTCTATGAGGCTTTTCATAGCTGTTGATGTTGACGATAATATAAGAGAAAATCTAAAGCCGGTACTAAAAACTCTCGTAAATTACAGAGGTGTAAAAACTGTAGAACCAGAAAACATTCATATTACTATACAGTTTCTTGGAGAAGTACCAGAGAGTAAGGTAAGTGCAATCACAGACAAGTTATCAAATGTAGCAGAAAAATTTGAACCATTTACCGCAAAACTTGAGGGAATTGGTTTTTTTCCAAACAGAGGGAAAATAAGGGTTGTCTGGGCTGGCATAATTAGTGATGAGATTGTAAGACTTGCAAAAGCAGTTAGAAAGGAAATGATGAAACTTGGATTTAGAGAAGATAAAGAATTCATAGCTCATGCTACTCTTGCTAGGATAAAAAAGATTTCACCTTCTGACAGGGATAGGATTTTGAAAGAGCTTGACAGCTTTGATGTTGGTGGAGAATGGGTAATTAGAGATTTTAAACTCAAACAGAGTAGACTTACACCAAGGGGACCTATTTACACAGATGTATCGGTTCATAGGTTCGATTAACTCTTCAAGATTGCCAGAATATACAATTACGGAGGGGAAAAATGCTTGAAAAAACACTTCAGGAAGCATTGAAGATTGTAGTTCCAGATGCAGTTGAAATTGAAAAAGGTAGAAGGGCTGAAGAGATATTGAAAAGCAGGCTGAACAACATTCTTGAAGGAGAAAACATAGATTACGAATTTGTTGGAAGTTATGCCAGAAATACTTGGTTAAAGGGTAACTTAGAGATCGATGTATTTCTACTGTTTCCAGAAGACTACGAAGTTGAGGAACTTGAAAAAAGAGGATTGGAAATTGGAAAATCTATTGTGGACAGGTACGAACTCAGGTACGCAGCTCATCCCTACGTTCATGGATGGGTTAAAGATGTTGAAGTTGATGTTGTACCATGTTACAAACTGAAAAATCCTGAAAAGATAAAAACAGCTGTAGATAGAACACCGTTTCACCACCGATGGTTAAAGGATAAAATTAAAGGAAAAGAGAATGAAGTCAGACTCCTAAAAGGATTTCTAAAAGCCGGGAGAATATACGGAGCTGAATACAAAGTTAGAGGGTTTTCTGGATACTTATGTGAATTACTGGTTGTTTTATACGGTTCTTTTTTGAACGTTGTCACAGCAGGCAGAAAATTCAGAAGAGATACCGTAATTGACATTGAAGGAAAGACCATTACCAGAGGTAAAGAATTCACAGTTGTTGACCCTGTTGACAAAAAAAGAAATGTAGCTGCAAATCTGAGCTTAGACAATCTTGCCAGGTTCGTTCAGAGATGCAGGGAATTTTATGAGCATCCAAGCATACTGTACTTTATAAAACAACCATACAAAAATATCACTAACAAAGTCGTTAGAGAGCTTGAGAAAAGAAATGTTTACTGTCTAATTACATCAAAACCAGACATAGTCGAAGATAACCTGTTCACCCAGCTCGATAGAGGATGTAAAAAACTGTTTGAGTACCTATCAAGGCTCGGTTTTCGACCGGTAAGAAGGATTTACTTCTCAGACGGAAAAAGATGCTATTTGATTGTAGAAACAGAAGTGGAAAATCTTTCCACAGTCGAAAAAAGAATGGGTCCCCTTTTTGAGGATGAAGAAAACGTGAAACGCTTTCTCGAGAAATGCAGAAGTAGGGGTCAAAAACCATTCATAGAAGATGGCAGATTCTGGGTATACGCTGAAAGAAAAGTAAAAAATGCAGAGACCGCAATAAGAGAGTTTGCTACCAGAGAATGGAAAGCATTTGGTAAAGATCTTGGAAAAACCGTGAGAGAAGAATTTAATGTCGTCTCCGGAAAAAGAATTGTAGAATACTGTGACAACTTCGAGGATATAGCAAGATTTCTTGGTATAATTCCGGATTTGGGATTTATAGAATGAGCATATCAAACCTGCGACACTCTACGTACGTATCTGCCTCTTTCAGCAATTTCTTCAGCTCTTTTTATAACTTCCCTGTCACCCACTTCTATGTAACCTTCAATAAATGCCTGTTTAAGCCTGACCCAGTTACCAAAGTATGCTTTTAAAGCTTCAAAAAATACATGAACGTCAACTCCCTTAGGTTCTATGTCTGTGTCAACAAAAGCCAGTCCAAAGTCAATAAAATATATCATTTCATCTTTAAGTATCATGTTCATAGGCGTAACATCTCCATGAACTATATTTACAGAGTGCATTTTAGCCAAGCTCCTACCAATTTCTCTGCAGATGTCTTCACTCATAATCTCTCTAACAGGTATTCCATCTATTCTTTCCATAACTATTACATCCTCTTCAACATCAAGCACTATTGGTGTTGGCACTCCACACCTTCTCGCTGCACTCATGAGCCTGACTTCATTTTTTATTCTCCTTTTTCTAAGAATTTCATCCAGTTTATTTATTCTGTATCTCTTCCGCTTTCTCGCTTTCTCAACTACATTTTCGTAGATTTTTACAATTGCTTCTCCACCAACGTAAGTCCTAAGGAGTTTTCCCCTGATTATTTCACCATTTCTGGTCAACATACACTGTCTAACTTAAGGTTTTACATTTTATATTACAAATTATACAAATTATAAAGAATTAGAAGGTTCCACAGCACAGCATGCAACTTCTTTCCTGCATAACAGAACGCCTTTCGCTTTTCTCCCCTGAACCGGTATTTCTGAAATCGATGTCCTTAGCAAGTATCCATCTGAGCTCACGACAACAAGATTTTCAACACCCTCAACAATTTCTGCCATGGCAACCTCTCCTCTATAGTTTATTACACCCATACTTCCTCTTAAAACCTTTCTGTAGTTTTCTCTTGCAGTCTTTCTGATATACCCGTCCTTAGATACTGTAAGCAGATACTTTCCCATCCTACAGCTAACCCAGATTACACAATCACCCTTCCTGAGGTTTATACCTCTAACCCCCTTTGCAGTTCTTCCTAACTCTGACACATTTTCTAAATCAAATCTAACAGTATATCCGTTCTTAGTAGAAATAAAAACTTCTTCACCCTCAGCCATACATGCAAATGTCAGTTTTCCAGAAGTTGCGGTAATTCCAGCCCTCTTCGCATTTTCAAACTCCTTCAATTTTATTTTCTTTATATATCCATCTTCTGTCACAAGCAAAATAAATGAATTGTCAAACTCCCTGATTGGAATAATAGATACAATTTCCCCACATGAAACCAAATTTGTAATCTTGACCCCTTTCGCATGTCTATCAAGCTTTGGAATTTCGTAAGCGTTTATCCAATAAGCTTTCTTTTTGTCAAAAATCAATAGTTTATCTTTTGAGCTGCAAACCACAACTCTGGAGGGTACGTCATCTTTAAGCTGAATTCCAACAACACCAACCCCACCTCTTTTCTGAAGTTTAAAGTTCATACCCAATCTCTTTATCATGCCGTTCTTTGTAGTTATAATTAAATTCATTTCTTCGCTTATCAGTTCTTCAGCGGAAATCTCCGCATTAACATCTTCTATAGATGTTCTCCTTCTATCACCGTATTTTTCCATAATTTCTTCCACTTCCTTTGTTATTATCGAATCTATTTTTTCTGGAGAGGATAATATTGACCTATATTCATTTATTCTCCTTCTCAGCATTTTGTATTCCTCAAACAGTGCTTCTATTTCGAGTGATGTTAATTTCTGCAACCTTGTCTGTAAAATTGCCTCCGCCTGCCTATCACTTATATTAAATCTCTTCATTAGACTATTTTTTGCCTCAGTTGGAGAAGTTGAAGACTTTATCAGACTTATAACCTCTTCTATATTTTCTATTGCTTTTTTCAGACCCTCTACAACATGCAATCTTTCTTCAGCCTTTCTAAGCTCAAAAGCTGTTCTTCTTCTGATAACCTCTCTTCTGTGGTCTATGTAGTACTCTATTATTTCCTTAAGCGTAAGCACTTTTGGTTTTCCGTCTACAAGAGCCAGCATTATTATGCCAAATGTTGTCTGAAGGTTTGTATAAGCATACAGCTTGTTTAAAGCTGTGTCAACATCCTCTTTAACCTCAATAACTATTCTAATTCCCTCCCTATCTGACTCGTCCCTAACTGTTCCAGCATCAAGCCTGCCTTCAGAAATTAATTCAGCAATTCTCTCTACAAGTTTTGCCTTGTTTACCATATATGGTATTTCTTTTATTATTATTTTGTTGCCATCAATCTCAACTCTGCCTCTAACAGTTATTTTTCCCTTTCCCGTTCTGTAAGCCTCACTTATCCCATCAAAACCTGTTATTATTCCACCAGTTGGAAAATCAGGTCCTTTAACGTACTCAATAAGCTCGTCAATGCTGATCTCAGGATTCCTTATGCAAGCAATTATCGCCTTACAAACATCTCTCAAGTTGTGAGGGGGTATGTTTGTAGCCATTCCAACAGCAATTCCACTACTTCCGTTTACCAGTAAGTTTGGAATTTTTGCAGGTAGAACTTCCGGCTCCTTAAGTGTTGCATCGAAGTTTGGTGTAAATTCCACAGTTTCTTTATCTATATCTGCAAGCATTTCCTCAGCTATTTTTGCGAGCCTTGCTTCCGTATAACGCATTGCCGCTGGAGAATCTCCATCTATCGATCCAAAATTTCCCTGTCCATCTATAAGAGGATATCTCATTGTGAAATCCTGAGCCATTCTAACGAGAGCATCGTAAACTGCTGTATCTCCGTGAGGATGATACTTACCAAGAACATCTCCAACTATTCTTGCACATTTTCTGTATGGTTTGTTTGATAACAATCCCATCTCATACATTGCATAAAGTATTCTTCTCTGTACAGGCTTCAGACCATCCCTTACATCCGGTAGGGCTCTTCCAACAATTACACTCATTGCATAATCTATGTACGAGCTTTTTAGTTCAGATGTAATCTCCCTGAGCAACTCCATCGTTCAAAAGTGGGATGAAGATTATTTAAGGTCTTTGTTGAGAACACTTATTTCTCTTAGTTCTGACGAGTTTAGAAGGGATGAGCTACCTGAGTAGCTATTTAGTAGCCATTATAGTACCAAAACACTTATTTAATAAAACACTTCTTTAATTTTTTAGTTAATGTAACTTGCTTGATTAAAGTTAGGGCTCGTAGCTCAGGGGCAGAGCGCCGCCTTCGCAAGGCGGAGGCCGCGGGTTCAAATCCCGCCGAGTCCATGTTTTTTATTTTCTTCAATCTACCCAATTTGATACCGAGATTTGATACCCAAGTTAAGACTTGAAGGCGGGAGAACTAAAATTCTCTTCAGCCTTCAAACCCTCGGAAGTGCAAACCTTGACCTTATACTTACCACTCTCCCACTCAAAATCGAGTTCTATATGCTTTACACTTCCAGATGGTATCTCCTCTTTTAAGTCAAAATGCTTTCCTCCAATGTAAACGGCATCTACAACAACATCCATAGAACACCTGTTTCTCACACTAACAACAACCTTTCCGTCTTTGAATTCCACGTTCTCTATTTCTAAGTTCCCTCCTTCCTCTTGCTGTTGTTGTAGAGTCCTCGACCCAAAATAAAAGCCCATGATTGAGGATATTCCTCCAAGGTAAGCCCCTATAACGACGTCTCTCTCTATGTTAAACACGAGGGCTATAATAAGCAGGCAGTGAATTCCAACGATGAAAGCTCCGGCTATGGCTCTCCTCATTTCTCCCTTGTTCAATCTTCTGTTTGACCTGTATCCTGCGTATAGAATCAGACCGAACGATGCCGTCACTACGAAGAGAATTCCTACAAACACACCAAGCCAGTTTTCCAACAAGAGCTGAGTTTGAGTTGTGCTGGATTGTGTAACCCTTACTATTCTTGCCAACTTGTTGTTCTTGTAAATAGCTATGATGTCGTCAGCTGAGGCATTGTTAAGGGCATCTTTGAAGGGAGAATACGAATTATGAAATTGTGAATCTGTCCACCAACCAGTTTCATTGATAGAGATAATTTTTCCTCCAGCACATCCGGTCGCTATCAGCACAACAGACA